>NZ_JFXL01000013.1:0-121421 GCF_000588255.1 Acinetobacter sp. 1424608 | reverse complement strand
GAGCCTGTAAATTATTTTGTGTAAGTTCCATTTTTTATAAATGATCTTTTAATCGATCATCGAACTGAATCGTAAACCAATTCATTGCTAAACGCCAATTTTGAATTGGCATCGTCCATTTCTTCGCAGCATTTGATGTTGCTAAGTAAATGACCTTCTTTACTGAGTCATCAGATGAAAAGATTTTCCTTTTCTTCGTTGAATGGCGTATTACGCTATTCAACGACTCAATCGCATTTGTTGTATAAATAGCATGACGTATTTCGGCTGGATAGCTAAAGATCGTTCGGATATTTTCCCAATTGGCCCGCCAGGATTCTCCAATTTTGGGATACTGGTGATTCCATTGATCACAGAAGATGTCTAGGGACTTTAAAGCATTTTCCTCTGTACTTGCCTGATAAATCGCTTTCAGACCCGACGTAACAGCCTTGTAGTCTTTCCAGCTTACAAATCTCAGGCTATTGCGTACAACATGCACAATACACAGTTGAATATCAGTATGAGGGTAAACAGAGGCTATCGCGTCAGGAAAGCCTTTTAATCCATCTACACAGGCAACAAGAATGTCCTGTACTCCTCGATTTTTTAGCTCTGTCATGACTGACAGCCAGAATTTGGCACCTTCTGTCTGAGCAATCCACATACCCAGTAATTATTTTTGCCCATCCATATTGATGCCTAAAGCAAGGTATACGGACTTGTTAATCACATTGGAGTGCTGACGGACTTTGACAACAATACAGTCAAGATAGACAACAGGATAAAGGCTATCTAAGGCTCTATTTTGCCACTCAGTCACTTGCTCAATCACAGCATCGGTAACTTTGCTGATGAGAGATGCTGACACATCGTCATCGTACATTTCTTTGAAGAAGGCTACAATTTCCCTATTAGTCATTTCTTTTGCATACAGTGAGAGGATTTGGTCATCCATACTGGTGATGCGTGTTTGGTGCTTTTTGATAATTTGTGGCTCAAATGAACCTTCTCGATCACGGGGAATATCTAAAGCCAGTTGTCCATCTTGAGTTGTAATGGTTTTAGAACTAAACCCATTACGGCTATTTGAGCCTTTCTTGGGCTGATGCTTTTCATAACCGAGATGGTCTGAAAGTTCAGTATTGAGTGCAGTTTCAATCATGAATTTTTTAAAGACTGCTGTCATTTGGTTTAAGTCTTCTGGTGTTTTTAGACCTTTAGCCAATTCGGCAGCCATACTTTTGATTGTTGCTTCATCCATGTGAAGTACCTTTTGTAATTATCCTCTGAAGGATAAATGAAAATTAAGTACTTACACAAAATTTAGAACAGTCCCCTACTGTATTGCAGGATCGTTTCGAATCGCTCTCTTAAGCTTTTAACTTATTTCTGTAATAGACTTACATGTTTTAATAGAAAATGTCTTTACAGGCAAAAATGCAGAGCAAAGCCTGAGCCCGCTTCTCGATAGCTTTGATCAAAATTTTAAGATGGTTACCGGTCAAGGTCAGTGTATTGGTTTCTCTGAAGTGAATAGTTTATTTAGCCAGAATATCGGAAAGAAACCTTCTTTAAAAATAGACATTATTAAAAGCGCAGCTTTATACGAATTTGAAAATTATTGCTGGGTGCAATATCAAGAACATCAGCAAACTGATGAAACCGAGACAGTACGGACTTCTACAGCCTGCATTAAAGTAGAAGACAAAAAATGTTATTGGGTTTATTTACATGAAACTTTAGTTCCCTCGTCTTCTTAACTCATCTAAAGCATCTTAAAGATGGCACTTATTTTGCTTAACAATATTACGTTTTATGAAAATCGTAATACTGAACAAAATGGGGAGCTCTCGATATGGGTTATGTTGCAAAGGAATTTACGCGAAAGAACAAGCTGATTCTCAGTATTTGTTCTTTCGTTATTCCAATATGTCTTTGGTGCGCAATCAGTTACTTACCTTTTATTTGGCATCCTCAAGTACAAATCACGAGTTCAGGCAGTGTTCCTTACTTACAAGTAGGCAGTCGTGTTGATAAAAGTGTGTTCTATCTCGAAGCACAAAATGCAGTCAACCGAAATTCTGCACCACCACAAGGTATTTTGGTCAACCCTATTTATTTACCCGCTCCCCATGAAGTCGCTAAGGCTTTGGTCACCGCGTTTACCACACCACCTGAACAACCTGATTCGCCGTGGTTTCATCAAAGTTTATGGCACAGTATTAAACTGGTATTTTCAGCTTTTTTTATTTCTTCATTGATTGGGATTCCACTGGGTATTTTGTGTGGTTTTTCTAAGAGGATCTCCCTGTTAACAGAACCGTTTGTCGAGTTTTTCCGTTACCTACCCGCACCAGCATTTGGTGCACTTGCAGTGGCAATTTTAGGGATTAATGACGCACCTAAAATTGCCATTATTGTGATTGGTACGCTATTTCAGCAAATTCTCATTATTGCCAATACCACCCGAATGGTAGATCGAAGCTTAATTGAAGCTGGCTATACGCTTGGTACCAATAAGCTCAAAAGTTTATTTCACGTGGTGATTCCTGCGGCCTTACCTGATATTTACCGTGACTTACGTGTGCTATTGGGCTGGGCTTGGACCTATTTAATTGTTTCGGAGTTGATTGGTACGACCTCGGGTATTACGTGGTTCATTACTCAACAGGCACGCTATCAAAACTTTGACAATGTCTATGCAGCTATTTTGATTATTGGGGTGATTGGTCTGGTTTGTGATTGGGTATTAATGAAGTTAGGTGAGCGAATGTTCACTTGGAAAGTGGGAGCAAAATAATGAATGATACAACATTTAACGCGAATGAATACTTTCAAAAAATTTATGAACGTCCTGTTATTTTAGAAGCTAAACAACTGAGCCAAGTGTTTAAGCATGGTCAAAGCGAACGCACTGTTTTAAATAAGCTCGATTTAAAAATTCATAAAAGAGAATTTATTTGTGTGATTGGTCCTTCTGGCTGCGGTAAATCGACACTGAGCCGTGTTATTGCAGGTTTAGACCCATACCATAGTGGAGAAGTTTTAGTAGACGGCGAATGTATTACGGGTCCATGCCCTGAACGCGGCATGGTATTTCAAGGTTATACCCTTTTTCCTTGGAAAACCGTAAAAGAAAACGTGATGTTTGGTCCTCAAATGCGTGGAGCTAGTCAAATGACAGCCGAAGCTCAAGCACGCGAATGGATTAATATTATTGGTTTAGAAAAATATGAAAATCAGTATCCGCACCAACTTTCTGGCGGTATGAAACAGCGTGTTGCGATTGCTAGAGCTTTGGTTAATCAACCTAAAATTTTACTCATGGATGAACCTTTTGGTGCGCTCGACCCGCACACCCGTCAAAAAATGCAAAAGCACTTAATGGATTTATGGCACAACATTGATATCACCATTATTTTTGTGACCCATGACATGGATGAAGCCATTTTACTGGCAGACCGAATTGTGGCACTCAAAGCCAACCCCGGTGAAATTAAGGAAATTATTGAAGTTAATTTACCTCGTCCACGTTCACTCGACTTAATGAGCACACCTGAGTTTAAACAACTCCGTTCACGGGTTGATTATTTAGTTCACGCTGAAGAAGACGAGCTTGACCCAGCTTTACAAGACTTACCAAAAATTCCACGTATGACTCAGGTCAGTACAGAAAAATAAGTCAGGCACAAAAAAGCCCAAGTTCAACTTGGGCTTTTTGCTTATTTGGCTTATTTGAGCTGTTCTATAAGTGTCGGATAAATCAGCCCATCTACATTTTGTTCGGTTTTATAAATACCGTTTTCAACGTTAAATTTATTGACGTGATAGCTAGAACCATAAATCGAGTCAAAGCCTTGAGATTTAGCAAATACTTTTTTATTGGCATTGATATCTAATAAATGCGTACCGCTGACCATTAGCTCATATTGTTTTGGGTCGACCCCTGAACGGTTTGCCATGATTTTAACCGCATCGGCATGGGTTGTAGGGTCATTAATATATTTAACGGTTTTATCCCACACTTGAATGATTTTTTTCCATTCCTCTTGATGAGCAGTTAAGTGGCTCATGTTGACTGTTAAGGTGTCGTAAATTAAACCCGGCTTGTCTTTAGAGGTGTAGATAATTTTAGAGCCTGCTACTGCTTTTAATGCCTGACCTGCAACAGGTTGCCAAACAGCAATCGCGGAAATATCGGGGCTATTAAACACTTGAGGTAATTGGTTCGTCGCTGAATTTACCAGCTTCACATCATTCGCTTTAATGTTATGGTCGGTTAAAGCTGTTGCCAATAAAAGATGGTCAACCAAGCCTTTTTCGACACCGATTGATTTTCCTTTTAAGTCTTGAATGGTATTAATACCCTCTTTTGCAATAATGACATCATTGCCCGCAGAATAATCTGTTGCCATGATCATCATGCCTTGCGTGCCACCCGAAGCAGTTACCAAATTATCGCCATTGGTGACCAACACAGCGTCGAGCTGATTTGCCGAAAAGGCCGAAAGAGAAGCCGAATAATCAAACCATTTAAATTCTACATTTAAGCCTGCTTCTTTTAACCAGCCTTTTTCAATAGCCACTTGCCAAGCCACCCAGCCCGGCCAATCACTATATCCGATGGTAATTGGTTTTGTATTTGCGGCTGCCTGAGTGTCTTGTTTGGCCTCGGGCACTTTAGCGGTATTGTCACACCCACCCAATACAACTGCCGATAAAATAGATACGGATAACAACGCTTTTTTAATCATATAGAAACTTCCCCAACATTTTTACTAACACTTTGAGCGGTTTGATTGAGTGACTGTATATAGGCTCGCCAGCCTCCAAAATGGCTAATATCGGTTGCATCTTGAATGGCATAAGCTTCGCAAATAAAGCCTTTGACCCATGTTCCATCTTTTAGTTTCAGGTTCCCAATACCAAGTGGTGCAGGCACTTCAGCCACAATGGCTCCAAAATGTGCTAATGGAACATCCCACACTTCGACTTCAATAGATGTCCCTGCTTCATCGAATTGCAGTCCCGGTTTTGGTGGCGTGGTATTTTTTAGGGCAAAGAGTTTATAAGTCTCTGCGGTCTGGGTTTTCTTGAGCAAAGTAGCATTACGGCTAGTAAGCTGAAAATTAAGTGGCATGCCTGTTAAATGCGCTCCTACCACTGCAAGCTGTACTGAATGATTCGATTCGATCTCTAGACTTTTTTGATAATGTCGAGTTGATTTACCTAAACTCAGCGATGTTTCGGTTTGCCAAAGCTGCGCAAAATTGGCGAGTGCCTGATCATGCCAAGCTGGTGCAATAAAGGTTACCCCGCTTGGTAGGCCGTCTTCACGAAGTACATTTGGCAAAGCTAAAGCCGAAAGATCAGCAAAATTGACAAAGTTGGTATACGCTCCCATGTGCGCATTTTTAGTCAATGGATCGGCTTCGACTTCGGCAATGGTGTAAATGGTTGGCGCTGTCGGAACCATCAAGGCATCAAAAGGTTGTAAAGCCAAATTAATTTTTCGAGCCAGTACGGCGCGGTTATATTCGGCTTGAAGTGCATCTGTTGCCTTGAATTTATCTGCCTGCGCAATAATTTGAGCAATAACTGGATGAGCCTTTTCACGTATTGTCATTCGTTCAACGGCGACTGTTCTTTCTGCCACCCATGCATCGTTATACAGTGCGGTAGCAAGCTTATTAAACGCGCTGAAATCAATACTCTCAACGTCATAGCCCAGTTTTTTTACGCGCTCAATTGCAATTAAAAAGGCCTTTTCAGATTCAAGATCACCATAAAACTCAAGCTGAGCAGGAATAGCAATTTTTCGTTTAGAAAATTGATTTGGTACATTGACTGGATGTGCTCGTGAATATTCATCTGTTTCATCGTAGCCCTGCATTAAATTGGCAACGGTCCACGCATCATCAATATGCAGGGCAAAAATGGAAATGACATCAATAGTTCGACAAGCAGGAATTAAACCTATGGTAGAAAACCAGCCCTTTGTCGGCTTAAGGCCCACAATATTGTTATGGCCTGCAGGAACACGCCCTGAGCCCGCCGTATCTGTCCCCAAACTAAAAGGCACAATGCCGTTGGCGACCACCACTGACGAACCCGAGCTTGAACCACCACTAATATATTCGGAGTTAAAACTATTTTTTACTGCACCGTATGGAGAGCGAACGCCAACTAGTCCCGTTGCAAACTGATCGAGGTTAGTTTTACCAATCACAATTGCCCCTGCTTTTTTTAGCTTGGCTACTACGGCAGCATCTTGTGTCGCTAAATATTGAACCTCTTTACAGGCAGCAGTGGTGTGAAAGTCAGCGACATCAATGTTGTCTTTAACTGCAAATGGCACACCGTATAGAGGTAAGTCAGCAATATTCTGGTCTTTTAAAATATCAATTTGCGGTTGAATCTGCTCGTTCGATGCAATTTCAATCCATGCATGATCATCATTTTTAATTTCTGCCACATAGCCAATCAGATCCTTAAGATGGATTTGCCCGTTTTGATATGCTGTTTTCCAGTCTTGAATGGTCCATAATTTTTTCAACACGCTACTCCTCATTTAGTCATTTTGCTGTATAGGCGGCATGACGGCATCCATCAGTTCTAAATGCCCTTTAATCACCCCTTTCAGCACAATAAATTGTTGGCTAATTTGTCTAAGCTCAGAACTCGCACCCTGCATTAACATGACTTGCAATATCTTTTGTTGGTCGAGCTGAATATGAAGTGAACTAATCACCTGTGCTAAAAACTGTTGTTGTAAATCGACCAATTGATTGCGCAAGGTCATTTGGCTAGCGTCATAAAGCAGCGTCAACGTGCCCACCATGACTTCATTAGCCTGTGCTTGCTCTGCAATCAGGTGTTTATTAATCATGTCAACAATGGCTTGCGAGCGACTTTCATAGTTCTGCTCGACAATTTTTTGATCGAGTGCGTTAAGTGTCGTTTCAGGTACGGTAATACTGATTCGAGCCAACTTTTGTTTTGCCACAGTCTTATCCTTTTGTTTTAGGCGGCTGATTGTTTTGCTTGATATATACGCCTGCACGTACGCTGAGCAATTCGACTAAAAAGACTTTTAAAGTTGGCTTTGGTTGAACCACAGGTTTTACATCGTTCATATCGCACCTCTAGTTTAGTATTACCAAATTCAGTTTTTGTATTACTGGTAAGAGATGCAGAAAATGTGCCAGTTTTTAAGCGTCGTTTTGATGGGATTTATGGGTATTTATGAATGATTTTTGGGCAAAAAAAGCCCCATGCACAGGGATGGGGCTATCTCTTTTAATCCTTAGTTATATTTCAATAAATCATTCTGATTAAAAAGGAATCCATCTTTAGGGGCCTCTATCTTTATATTATTTATTAGAGTTTTAAAATCATTAATTGCTTTATTTGTATCGTTACCTTCCCCCTCATATGTCACTAAGACAACTCCCGCATTAGTACCTGATGAAGCACTGATAAGAAAACGTTGATCAAAGTTAGTTGTAAAAACATTAGCTTGATAATTCATACCACTACTCAATGGAATATTAATATCCTCATTAATCATTCTTACCCCTTTCATTTTTACTAATCCTTGTTTCGGAATTTGTAGAGAAGCAACTAGATATTGCATACCTTCTTCTATACCTTTGGGATAATATATTGAAATTATAATTGCCTGTTTACTCTCCTGTTTTATTGCAACAAGTTCTCCATTTTGACCTTTGCTAATATCCCAGTGATCTTTTAAATTAACTACAATATTTTTATATTTTACTTCTTGAGCGTAAGCCGGAGTAAGTAAATGAAAAAAAATAAATGATAGTAATAATATTCTCTTCATAATAATTTCCTTTTTTTATTCATGAAGAATAATATTAAATATCATCCAAATAGTCTAATCTATTCAATAATTTAATACTTTTAGTCTTATGACTGATTAATCATCGTATGCGCCCATAGCGATAAAGACTCTAAAACAGGTTTAAAAGACTGGCCTAATTCAGTCATTTCATATACCACCTTAATCGGTGCTTTTTCACCATAAACGGTTCGAGAGATTAAGCCACATTGCTCTAATTGCTTGAGTTGAAGGCTTAAAGTCATTTCTGTGATAGTTGGCATTAATTGATTGATTTCATTAAAACGTTTTGGCCCATCTTTTAGATAATACAAAATAACGCTTTTCCATTTTCCACCCACCAAATCCATAGCCATACTGATATGACATGGATAAGTTTTTCCATTCATGGTGATTTCACATTTATTTTCAGTATTTGCCATTTTTAATGCCACCTATCAACTTTGATAGTTATTGTACACCCATACTATAAAAATTATAGTGACTATTATTTTTATAGTTAAAAGGCATAATTATGGCTTTACTCATTTTGGCTCATCCCTACTACGCTCAATCAATTGCAAATAAAACGATTGTGAGTGAACTCGTAAAAACCTATCCGAACCTTGAAGTCCGAGATATTTTCCAGCTTTATCCGGACTATAAAATTGACGTGAGTGCTGAACAAGAAGCGTTATTACGCCACGATACGATCATTCTGCAATATCCAATGTTCTGGTTTAATATGCCGGCAATTTTGAAGTTATGGTTTGATGAAGTTTTTACTTATCAGTTTGCTTATGGCTCTCAGGGCGACAAATTAAAAGATAAAAAAGTCATTATTAGTATGACGGTCGGGCAAAAAGAAGTGAACATGGTGAACGACCAAGAAAACTTAATCGATAGCTTTTTAAAAGCGGTTCAACATTCAATTCAATATACGCAAATGCAGTTAAGCGGCACATTTTTGCTTTATGACGTATCGCCTTTGTCAGGCAATCCAGAGTCAAAAATTAAATTAGAAGCTGTTGAACATGGCCATAAAGTATTAAAACATTTGACCGAAGCATAATAAAAAAGAGAGCATCAATATCGATGCTCTCTTTTGGTTTAAGCGACTGGTGCCAACGTAAATAGCACTTGTCCTGTTTTTACGGTTTGCCCTTTTTCAATGGTAATGGTTTCGACCTTCATACGTTCCGGCGCAATAATTGGAATTTCAATTTTCATTGCCTCAATTACTGCAAGGGTCGCACCTTCTTCAACAATATCTCCCGAAGCACATTCGATTTTCCAGATTGAACCCGGCATGTGCGATTCGACTGCACAGCCGCCTTCAGGGATCACTACGGTTTCGCCTTCATCTACTGCATCTAGGCTTTCAGAGATATATTCTTGTAAGCCCGCTTCGTGCCAACGGCGACGTTCAGCCTCAAAGTTAGCTTGTTGCATGTCTTTAAAGGCTTGAATGCTGTCTTGATGTGTTTTTAAAAACTCGTTGTATTCTTTTAGGTTGAGCACGCCCTCTTCAATACGAAGTTGTAGTCGGCCTGCTTTAAAGTCTTCACGCATTTGCAGAAGTTCAGCCTCAGACACTTCATAAAACTTAACTTGGTCAAAAAAGCGCAGTAACCACGGTTTACCTTCTTCAAAGTTGGCATTTTTACGGTAACGGCTCCACATTTGGGTCGTGCGACCAACAAACTGGTAGCCACCCGGTCCTTCCATACCGTAGACACACATATACGCCCCGCCAATGCCCACGGCGTTTTCAGGTGTCCAAGTTCGTGCAGGGTTATATTTTGTGGTGACTAAACGTTGGCGTGGGTCAAGCGGTGTGGCAACGGGTGCCCCTAAATATACATCGCCTAAACCCATTACTAAATAGTTCGCACTATAGACCACATCTTTAACTGCTTGCTTAGAAGCTAAGCCATTAATACGACGAATAAACTCGACATTATCTGGGCACCACGGGGCATCTGGACGAACAATTTGCGTATAGCGCTCGGTGGCGAGTTGAGTTTGAGAATCTTCCCAAGCCAAAGGCAAATAGACCGTCCGTGAAGGCACCTGCATATTTTGAATGTCGGGTAACTCGGCTTCTGCTTGTTGAAGTTTCTGTAAAAGCTCCAGTTGATCGAGTTGAATTGAATCAAAATGAATTTGTAGTGAACGAATACCTGGTGTTAAGTCGATAATACCCTGAATGTTTTGATCTTTGACCCATTGCATGAGTGCATGAATACGGAAGCGTAAATTTAGGTCGAGTACTAACTCGCCATATTCCACCAACAAATAGCTATTTCCTGCTGGTCGATAGGTCACGTTTGGTAAGTCAGCTTCACCTTCTAAAGTTGCTAAAACGGCATCTTTTAAAGTGTCGAGTTCTGCTTGAATAGCTGGATTAAAATTAATCTGAGTTGTATCGGTCGCGGTTAAGCTTTGATGATATTTTTGATCGAGTGCTTTTGCTTGTGCATAACTCACAGGTACAAATTTGACCTTATCGCCTGCTTTTAGTTGGCCGATTTTCCAAAGCTCGGAATGAATGACTACCGCAGGGCAAACAAAACCACCTAAACTCGGACCATCCGGACCCAAAATAATTGGCATATCGCCCGTAAAATCAATTGCCCCAATCGCATAAGCATTATCATGAATATTGGATGGATGCAAACCTGCCTCGCCACCGTCTTCACGTGCCCACTCAGGTTTTGGACCAATTAAGCGAATGCCTGTACGGCTTGAGTTATAGTGAATTTCGAACTCGTTGGCAAAGAAGGTATCAATATCTTGTTTGGTGAAAAAATCTGGTGTGCCATGTGGCCCATACATCACGGCAATTTCCCAGTTTTGGGTAAAGCTAGGAATTTGTGCTTGAGCCAGAGCTATGGTCGTTTGAGCGGAATATTCAGTAATTGGCAGCATATCACCAATTAATAAATTACGACCTGCATGCCCACCAAACTGCCCCAAAGTAAAAGTGGCCTGTGACCCTAAGTAGTCAGGAACATTAAACCCACCTTTCACGCCTATATAGCTACGGCAACCTGAACGAATAATCCCACATTTTAAAACTTGTCCTTTTTTCACATTGATGGTTTGCCACATCGGTACAAGTTCACCATCAAGTTTTGAAGGCATATCACCGCCCGTAATGACAATTTGGCTGTCGCAGTGAAACTTTAAAGTTGGCCCTTGCAAGGTACATTCAAGCCCTGCGGTATTTGGCTCATTGGCTAAAAGCTGGTTTGCCACAGTTAAACTGAGTGGATCGATGGCACCTGATGGCGGTACTCCAACATCCCAATAACCTAATCGACCTGTTACGTCCTGAATGGCGGTTTGAATCCCAGCCTGCAACACCTCAATTTTTTGAGTTTTCCATTCAAAGGTATTTAAAAATCGGGTGGTTTGAGTACCTAAAGCAAACACATCACAAGCAATAATATTCTGCAAATATTCCAGATTGGTTTCAATGCCTGCGACTTGCGTGTTGCCAAGACTAATACCCATTGCCTGTATGGCTTGGTCCCGTGTTGCAGCAGTCACAATGATTTTGGCAATCATTGGGTCATAAAAAGACGACACCGTTGAACCTGTTTCTACCCATGTTTCGATTCGTGCTTGCGGGTCAAATTTAACATGTGTGAGTAGGCCTGCACTCGGCTGGAACTGTTTAATTGGGTCTTCGGCATAAAGACGAACTTGAATGGAATGTCCTGTTGGCTCTAACTTTTCTGTTGGTGCTGACCAGTCACCGCTTGCCAAAGTAACCATCCATTCGACTAAATCGACACCAAATACTTGCTCGGTCACGCCGTGCTCGACTTGCAAACGCGTGTTGACCTCTAAGAAATAAAATTCTTGGGTTTCGGTGTCCATAACAAACTCAACCGTGCCTGCCGAGCGATAGTTCACCGATTGCATGAGTTGAATCGCAACTTTTTGCAAGTAGTCGCGTTGCTGTTCATTTAAATTTGGCGCGGGTGTTTCTTCAATCACCTTTTGATTACGGCGTTGTACCGAACAATCACGCTCACCCAACGCTAAAACTTGCCCTTGCCCATCACCAAAAATTTGTACTTCGATGTGGCGTGCATGCTGTACAAATTTTTCTAAATACAAACCTGCATCTTTAAAATTAACCTGTGCTAAATAAGACACGGTTTGATAGGCATCTTTTAATTCGGTTTCATTCCAGACCAGACGCATGCCAATACCACCGCCGCCCGCGGTACTTTTTAGCATGACTGGATAACCAATACGGGCTGCCTCAAACAAGGCTTCGGCCTCATTAGCAAGTAGTGAACTACCCGGAAGTAGAGGCACATTGCTTTTAATAGCCAGCTCACGTGCAGTATGTTTTAAACCAAAATCGAGCATTTGGCTTGAAGTTGGCCCAATAAAGGCAATTCCTTGGCTTTCGCATAAATCACAAAACTCGGCATTTTCAGACAAAAAACCATAACCGGGATGAATGGCTTCTGCTCCCGACTGTTTAGCAACCTCAAGGATTTTTTCAATATTTAAATAACTTTGATGTGCAGGTGCAGGGCCAATCAGAAAAGCTTCATCGGCCAAAGTTACGTGTAAAGAATCACGGTCAACTTCGGAATAAACCGCAACCGAAGCGATCCCGAGTTTTTTAAGAGTGTGAATGACGCGACAGGCAATTGCACCGCGGTTAGCAATCAGAACTTTTTTAAACATGCTTACACCCCTTCCGCTTCACGGACAACCAGTTGAATTTTGGTTGGGTTATAGGCGTTACATGGGTTATTGAGCTGCGGACAATCTGAAATTAAAACAATTAAATCCATTTCTGCCCGAACTTCTACATATTTACCCGGTCCTGAAATTCCATCATCAAATTTAAGCTGACCGTCTGGTGTCACAGGCACATTCATAAAAAAGTTAATGTTAGGGCCGATGTGACGGACATTTAAGCCATGCTTTTTTGCAATCGGGTGTTTTGCCAAGGCATACATAAAGTTGTTACGGCAACTATGCATTGGGTAGGTTTCATGGGCATAGCGAACCGTATTGCTTTCACATGAACAGGCACCGCCAATGGTGTCATGGCGCCCACAGTTATCATCATGAATAATGGCAATTGGACGGCCAAAGTTACTATAGAGCTTAGTACCCTTTTCTAAATAGATTTGTTGATTGATGGCCAAGGTATCCATTGCGCTATAACGCTCAGTCGGATTTTCGGCACTCATAAACAAAGTATCGACCGCTTGGTTTCCCTCAAGGTCAATAATTCGGAAATATTGACCCTTTTTAACCTCGCACATCCACGCTTCACCCGCAGGACAAACTTCATTTAAAACTGCTTTTTCAAATGATTGTAAAACTGTCATGATGCTTCTCCTGATTTAAATATTGCTAAGTGCGTAGTAGCGGGCTGTGTTTTGAAACGCACGCTGATTTTGCGAACATGCATCACGACAAATATCGCTGTCTGTTAGAGAATTGGCTTTAAATAAACTGAGTTGAATATCGGCAGGTTGATAGATTGGGCTGGTGTCTAAACCGTGCGGCGCAGCAGATAAAAATAGCAAGCAGTCCATTTCAAAACGCAGTTCAATAGTTTGATTAGTGTTGTCAGAACTGACATAAGACAAAGCCCCGTTTTCATCAGGCACAACTTTAGAAAATAGGTTAACGGCGGCACTCAGGTCTTGGCTGGCAAGTCCGTATTTACACATTTCAATGAGTAAGCTGTCTAAGCCGTTTTGGTACATATCATTGCGGGCATCTTGAAATGTGCGATTGCCAAATTGCTTTTCAATTTGTTCTGGTCGGCTTGGACCACAAAGCGCATCGTTCCAGCCATGATCATCATGAACAATGGAAGCCATGACACGGCCAAGGTCTGAGTACAGCACGTTGGAAGCTTTTAAATAGGCGGTGTGTTGCCCTTTTAAACTGTCGGGCATGTTAAAACGTTCAAGCACATCGGCAGCATTTACACAAAACAAAGAAACATTTGCCTGAGCGCCAAGCGATGTAAATCTAAGAATAGTTCCTTTTTGAATACGACCCGACCAGTGATGTCCTCCGGGTAAAAGTTCGGTCCAAATCGCCTGATTGTTATGATAACTTGCAGTGTTCATAGCCACTCCTGTCGGATAGTTTTAGACTTCCTCCCGGGCTTTTATCCCTCCGTGTAGTTCACTCGGAACCGTGAACTCTCGGTCCAGTCATACGTAAAGTATCGGAACCCTAGATCACTTTTAATTAGTTATGACTATGCAAAGGACATGCCAGATTAGTATTACGATTTTGGTTAAAAGTAATACTAAACTTGGGCTGTTTAGGTGCGATTTAAGTTCAAAAATAAAAAGCTGCACTCAAAATTGTGCATTTCAAAATAGAAAAGCCCCTTTTAGTAAGAGGCTTTTAAAGTGAAACTGTAAACTGAAGGATTTAAGGAATCAAAATTACCTTACGACATTCCTGTTCTCTTTCATTAAAAATGCGATAACCCTCTGCGGCATCTTCTAATTTCATTCGGTGGGTAATAATCGTTTCAGGTGACAAGTCACCACGCTCAATAAATTCTAGTAAAAGCGGTAAATATTGATGCACATGGGTTTGGCCCATTTTAAAAGTTAAACCTTTATCAAAAGCATCACCAAACAAGAAACCATGAATTGGACCTGCATATACACCCGGTACACTCACCACACCACCACGGCGAACCGCGGCTATACATTGACGAAGCGCTGCGCCACTTGAACCTTCAAGTTTTAAATTGGTCAGGACTGTTTCAATAACACTGCCCTTTGCCTCAAAACCAATCGCATCAATCACCGCGTCGACGCCACGATAATTGTCGGTATTTTGAATAATAAATTCGGCTGCATCGACTTGATCAAAATTAACCGGAATAGCGTCATAAGTTGCCGCCGCATAGTTCAATCGATATTCATTGTGATCGACCATAAATATTTTTTCTGCACCAAGCATCTTGGCACAAGCAGCACTTAATAGTCCGACTGGCCCTGCACCATAAATTGCAACGGTTGAGCCACGTTTCACTTGGGCATTATTCCCGGCCACCAAGCCGTAGGCAAAATATCGGTCAAGAAAAGCACTTTTTCATCTGACAATGAACCGGGCACTTTAAAAGGCCCCTTATTGGCTTTTGGGACACGAACATATTCTGCTTGGCCGCCCGGTACTCCGCCATATAAATGGCTATAACCAAATAAAGCTGCACCAGGTGGAATTTGCTTTTTATTAATAATTGCACCACGCCCTGTATTGGTGGTTTCACAGGCAGCTGTCAGGTCAAGTTGGCAAAAGAAACATTCACCACAAGCAATCACAAAAGGCACAATTACACGGTCGCCTTTTTTCACGTGAGTGACTGCGGGGCCTACTTCTTCGACAATACCCATAAATTCATGCCCAAAGATATCACCATGTTCAGTCTTTGGGATTTTGCCTCGATATAAATGTAAATCAGAGCCACATATGGCTGTGGCGGTTACACGTAAAATAATGTCATCTGGTTCTTGAATAATAGGGTCTGCAACCGTTTCAACTCGAACGTCTTCGGCACCGTGGTAAGTAAGAGCGCGCATTTATTATTCCTCAATTTCCTATCATGTCATTTGATTATGAGGAGGCTTTCTTTACGGTTTGCAACGATTCTTACTTTTCACGTAAGGCTTATAGCTCAAATGCAAAGTGATCTATATTTAAGTAACAATAAAAGTAAAATATAGTTTCTTAACTTTTTCTTGGGCAGACGTGATTTGAACTCCCTTTGCCCTCTATATTTAAAATTTAAAAAACGGGTAAGAATCTACCCGTTATTTCACTGTCGTCGTGTAAAAACTATCTATTGCATCAACCATTTGAGATAACCCCGGTTGCTCTAATGGATAGTGGCCTGCATTTTCCAATATCACAGTTTTTACCGGCACTTTATGAATGCGGCTAAGAAAAGGCGTACTTAAATCAAGTGGTGTCCAACGGTCTTTTTCAGGTTGGGTCAATAAGACAGGACATACGTCAAAGTCTTCAGGTGCAACCTCAGGTTTATAATGTATATATGAATCTAAAAAGGTCAAAGAAACCGAGTTACCCGCCGAAGTTCTATCTTTCATAAAAGCTTTTAAGGCAGCTTTATTATTCACCAAAGTACTCATTTTACTTGCCCAACTCATCGGAACACGCATAGCTGCTAACGGCGTCTTAGCACTTAAATGTGTAATTGGCGTTCCTACCCGACTCATAAACAAATTGCTTGCTACAGTATCTTTCACTTTTTGATTGCTTGTATCAAGGAAGGTCATTCCCACTATAGCTTTAACCTTTTTATTTTTGGCAGCAACATGGTAAGTCAACATACCACCAGCACTTAAGCCATACAGTACAACTGGACGATTATCTTTGGCTAATTCCATATCAATTAAATCGCTACCAGCTTGTACCCAATCGTTATAACTAATCGGCTTACCCTTTTTAACTTGAGTGACACCATAGCCGGGCATATCGACAGCAATTGTTTCATAACCTCGATCAGCCAATGGTTTTCCTAAAATCATCGACATTTGTCGACCGTTGGTCCCCACGCCGTGAAATAAAATCACTTTAATTTTGGCATTGGGATTACGGTAAGTATCCAAATGGATGTTATGACCATTCCAAGACCACCACTCTTCTTTTGGTAACTGGTCTTTAGGAATATGAAATTCTTGAGGAAGGAATTGTTCAATTTGTTGCCAAGCTGCTTGATTTTGATAGCCCATGACAGACTCTCCTGATTTTATTTCTTGAGCTGAAGATACACCTGTTACACAAACCATTAGGCCAATTACACCTAATTTACTCATTAATTGCTGCATCATATTTATCGGCTTTGCTGGTTGAACGGTATTCATTGTTTTACTACTCGTTGCTATCTGATGAATAAATATTAGGCTTTAGTCTTCTCATCAACCATGCTAGATTGGGACACGCATTTTAGTTTTTAGGCCAACCGATGTTAGAGTTTCAAGATTATTTACGAGCTCCATCTAGCGTACAGCTATTATTAGAACTAGGTGATCAATTAAAAATTCAAAGAACACATCTGTTAGCCGGTACTGGTTTAACCCTGACTCGTTTAAATGATACTAACAGTGTTGTTACACCCGATGAAGAACTGGGTGTTATCAATAATTTAATTAAAATTTTATCTGCGCACACCGCAGGTTTAGGTCTCATTACTGGTTTTAACCACCAACTGACAACTTATGGGATTTTGGGTTACGCATTAATGAGTAGTGCAACAGGTTTAGAGGCAATGCAACTTGTGCAACATTATCTGGCCCTCACCTATACCTTTGTTAAAATAAATTTTCAGCAAAAAAATAATGAGTGCATGATTTGCTTTACTGAACCTGTGGGCCTAACACAGGAGTTACAACGGTTTGTACTTGAACGTGCGATGGCTGCAACTCTTCGTGTTATTAGCGATATTTATGAAGGTTCATTTCAATTAGATGCATTTCATCTTAAATATGGTGAGCCTGAGTCTTGTTTGTTAAATATACCTAAAGAATATTTAGGCGCTCCAATTCAATTTAATCAAAAAGAAAACATTTTAAAATTTAATAGTTCGCAATTGCTCCACGCTCTACCCCATGCAAACCCGAATACCGCTGCCATGTGTGAAAGGCTGTGTATGGAACTTATTAGCCAACGCCATACCTCCTTAACAACCACAATGATTGTCCGTGATTTTTTAATGAACGCTCCTTCTGGCACATTACTTAATATTAAAGAAATTTCACATAAGTTAAATATGAGCGAACGGACGCTAAAAAGAAGGTTACAAGACGAGAATATCTCTTTTAGAGCACTTCAAAATGAAACGTTGCATCGACGCGCCGATTCCCTTTTAGCGCAAAATCTAAATTTAAGCCAAGTGGCAGAAATATTAGGCTTCTCAGATTTATCTACTTTTTCTCAAGCTTATAAACGTTGGACTGGCGTTGCTCCAAGTCACTATAAAAAGCAAATGATTAAATAAATTCTATTTAAAATGTTACTTTTTATCCGAAGTTACTCCGACGAACTAGAATTCCAGCATAGAGAAAAGCATGCTACTATCAAAATTATGACAATTAATCATGTCAAATTTACTTTAGAGGGAACAAGATGTTAAAAACTCAAAAAATCAACATCGTACAAGAATTTGATGCACCCATAGATAAAGTCTTTGCGACCTTAAGTGAACACGAAAACTTAAGCAAACTTTTTGCCCCTGCTAAAGTTACTCGCATTAGTAACGGCAAGGATGCACGTAACGGTGTTGGCTCTGCCCGCAAGATGTCTATTCCGTTTACACCTTCATTTATTGAAACAAATTTAGTCTATAAAGAAAATGAACTGATCGAGTACGCGATCACAAGTGGCATTAGCCCAATTAAAGCGCACCGTGGCGTGATGCAATTTACTGACTTGGGAAATAACCGAACTCGTTTAAATTACACCATTAGCTTTAAAGGCCGCGTTCCTTTTATTGGCCCGATTATTAAAGCGGCCTTACAAAATGGCGTGAGCCGTGGACTTAAAAAACTTAAATTTTAAGAAGCCAATATCATAAGAAAGCCCAATGATGGGCTTTCTTAATTTAGATTAAATACTAAGATAGGGTTATTAAAAAATATTCTAATAATTTATCTCGTTCATCTGTTTCCTCTTTACTTAAAAGCTGAACCATTGCCCCATCAATCACAAATAAAAACATGTGAGCATCTTCCATTAAAGCTGTGGGTTTGATGGTTAAAAGTAGGCCATGTATTTGGGTCACTAACCAGTTTCTATAATCTACCACCACTCTGTAGGCAGTTGGATACAACTTTTCAATTTCCAAAATGGCCTTAAAAGGCAAACGGTACAGCCCTTCGAGGTTGGCATGGAGATAAAATATTTTTCTTAGCTTATCAAATACCATAAGTTCACCATATGAATGAATAATAGATAATACCTCTTCTTTTAACCCATCTTTTTGAAAGGTTAAGCACATTTCAATGAACCTTTCTTTTGAATGAAAATGCTTATAAAACGTGGCTTTATTCACTTTGGATTCGGCAATAATTCGGTCAACACCGACTTTGTGAAATCCATACTCCATAAATAAATCTTTTGCTGTATGAAGCACTCTAAGTGCTCTAAATGAAGCTTCTAAATTTGGCATAGTTATACCGTTTAAAATAATTTTTTGTTGTATGTAAAAGAGATAGAAATGCCGTCACTCTTAAATTGAGTGCTAAAAACGGGCATGCAAAAGCGGCACAATAAAGGTGTGCTCGCCTATCTCGGGGTTATTGTTGCTATGATTTTTGAGTCGTAACGATTCTTAAGGTGTAGAAAACCTAGAGTCGATTAAACCGATTTAGAGAGTATTTAAACGGTATAAATAGAGAGATTTTGGCAAAGGCCAATAAATAAGATGAATTAGTACGCATGAGCGAACTCCTTTGGCTATAAAGAAGCTTCACCACATTACTGTCAAATAATGGTGGTGAAACGAGAGAAGGTTGACAGACTGATAGCCAAAAGATCAGCACACCCGAAGGTGTCCCCCTCCCGTTCCACCGCAGAGGGGACACGCAGGGATGCCCACAAAAAAGAGAGACTTTTTCGTGTGCGTTGGCTATCCGACCTGTCAAAGTCGGCTGGCAATGTGGCCAGCACGCAAAGGATAGTATTCGCTTTTCTTGTCGTCAAGCGCAGACAATATAGTTTGTATTAAGTTCGAGCGTTTCAGTTAGATTTTAAATTTAATTGAATATTGGTATATAGAATGTAGTTATAACAATTAAAAAACAAAATTTTGATTAGGTTAAAATTTATTAAAGGTAAACTCAGATATAGATGAATATAAAGTTTAATCTCTAGAAAATAATTAGAGTGATAGAATGAAGAAGGGTTAGCAGACCAGACATCTAGAAACTGGCACATCCAAAGATGTCCCCTTTTCACTCTACCCGAGAAAAGCATATTATTCGCTTTTGTTATCGTCAAGCATAGGGAATGACAATCGTATTAAAATAGAGCGGTTGGGTTTTAAATTATTTTTCAGGTTTTTGAAGATTTTCAAAAACTAATTGAATATTAATAGGTAGGATCTGTTTTTCTAGTTATAAAAATTAAATAAAAACTCAAGAATAAAATAACTATCTCTGCTAAATAATTATGGTAGCAGAACGAAAAAGAGTTAGCAGACTGGTGCCAAAGAGACCAGCACATCTTAAGATGTCCTCTTTCCGTCCTACTAGAAAGAAAGGATATTATTCACTTTTCTTATCGTCAAGCGTAGGAACTGACAATCGTATTAAAGTAGAACAATTGGAATAAATAAAAGTTATTTAATTGGTTTAGTCCATTATGAAATTTCTAATATTTTTAGTAGGATATATTTTCATTATAAAAATGATTAGAGTTATCTAATGACATTAAAGACTTTATATATTGAGCTTTATTATGGAGAATATTCAGCTCAAAAAGGGATAGAAAAGATTAATAAATACATTGAAAAAAACGAAGATACTCACGTAGATTTTTTTACCGAATTATTACAGCCATTTAATGATTATAATTCTTTATTACTGCGAATCATAAAATTAACAGACCCTAATTTTTCATATAATTGTATTGAAGCAGAAATATTAGCAGCTCGATTTTTTTTAGATATTTTAAATAATTATCAAGAAAACAATCTAAGTCCAGTTCAGCTATGTACAATTTTCAGTAATTTAGAAACAGGTTTTATGGGCGCTTCAAGAAATCTTCCAGACAATATAATTTATTACCCTACTTGGCTCGAATCTTTCTACGATGCTTGCGATTGGTGTGATGAAACATGGACTTTAGAGAATTCTCCTCACCTAATTGAAGCCACAAAACAACAAATTCACATTATAGAAAAATGGCTATTCTTCAAATAGTGACAAAGCATCTTTATTGCCATTTTCAGCTGCTTTTCTTAGCCACTTTTCGGCTAATTCATTATTTTGTTGTACACCTTCACCTTTATAGTACATCATACCTACAGTAAATTGTGCTTCATCATTTTCCTGTTGAGCAGCTTTACTATACCATTCGAATGCTTTCTTATAATCTTGAGTTACCCCATAGCCTTCTTCGTAAAGTATGCCCAAATAGTATTTAGCTTCGGCATTATCTTGCGCAGCAGCTTTGTTATACCATTCAAATGCTTTCTGATAGTTTTTAACACCACCATCTCCATTTGCATAATACGCACCTAAATTATTCTGTGCTTTCACTTCACCTTGTTCAGCAGCTTTACTATACCATTCGAATGCTTTTTTATAATTTTGCTCTACCCCTTGTCCAAGAGCATACATTGCTCCCAAATTATTCTGTGCCTCTGCATTTCCTTGATTAGCAGCGTTGCTATACCATTCAAAGGCCTTTTTATAATTTTGAGGAACAATTTCTCCCTTTACATATAATTCACCAAGTTTTGCTTGAGCTCCTGCATCACCTCTTTCTGCTAAACGCGAAATATCTTTAAAATCTGGTTGATGACTACAAGCTAATAAATTGGTTGCTACGAAAATAATGGCGATTTTTTGAAGTTTTTTTCTTAAAATAAAAAACATAATAAATATTAAATTGCTTGTGATGAGAAATATATCGAATGAATTTTAGCATAAATCCTCAAGCACAATTGACCTAAAACCTAATCAAGCCTTATCTATAAACTACTCACTAATCCATCAACTTTTTACGTCGATACAACCCACAATTTCCAGAAAATAATGCTGCCAATAAACAGGTAATAATGGCATAAGTCGCAACATTCATTCCAAATAACTCAACAGCTAAAATAATTGAGGTTAACGGTGCCTTACTTGCCCCCGAAAACAGACTTACCAACCCCAAGCCAGCAAGTAATGAGAGTGGTAGGTTTAAAACTACGCCTAAAGCATTCCCTAATGTTGCACCTACATAAAATAACGGCGTAATTTCACCACCTTTAAAGCCCGAACCTAAAGTGATGGCTGTAAAAACAGTCTTGTTAAAAAAGTCGTAAAACTCAATCGGTACATAAAAAGATGAAATAATTTTATCTGTACCTAAACCGTTGTACTGCTGATGTGCAGTGAACAACGTAAGCAGCATAATAATAATACCGCCGACCATCGTTCTTAATGGCAAATAACGAATGTATTTATAAAAGAGGTCACTTGCCAAGTGAATGGCTGCAATAAAGAAGCGTGCAGCCAAACCAAAAACTAATCCTGCCGCAATTAAGCTCATCAGTGTGCCAAAATGAATGGCTGGAAACTCGCTAATTACATAAAAAACGTGCGGATGCACAATTTCAAATAGCTCAGGAATGGTCGATGCAATAAGTGCCGACACAAAACATGGGAAAATAGCTGAGTATCTTAAATTACCTAAAGCAGTAATTTCTAAACCATAAATTGCACCTGCCAAAGGCAGACCAAACACCCCAGCAAAACCTGCTCCAATACTGGCGATTAAACAGATTTTTCGGTTGTCTTCCGAGATTTTTAATATATGACTCAAGTGGTCAATTAAGGCACCCGAAAGCTGAACCGCTGGTGCCTCACGCCCTGCCGAACCACCAAATAACTGCGTTAAAATTGAAGTAATAAAAATGATAGGACTCATTCGTTTTGGAATAAACGATTTGGGTTGATGAATCTCATCTATGAGTAAATGGGTTCCCCGTTCAATCGGCGAACCATATTTTTTAATGAGATAACCAATACCAAAGCCTACAAAAGGCAGAAAGTAGATGAGCCAGTGATGCAGACTGCGGACTTTGTTTGAAATATCAAAAGCCACAAAGATTAGAGTGGATGCCAGCCCAGCAACGACTCCAATCACAATTGATATGACGAGCCAATAGACACTGTATTTTAGAATTTGATCATATTCAGATGAAGGTAGAATTTTCATTCGCTTTCTTCAATTCGCCTGTGAGTGAGTGCCAAATTCTCAAATTTTTTTTATGCTGCCAGTTCATTAAGTGAGAAATGCTTAAACTGGGCTAAAAATTAAAGCTCGCATAAGCGAGCTTCAAATACAGTGATCAATATTTATACCACTAATCTGTGACAAATATCTCATAACCCGTTCTGGCTTTCAAGTTGAAAATGGTTAATGAAAACCTAAAAAATGCCTGATTGAGTTAATTAATAAGCACTCGATTTGACCTGATCAAGCTAAAAACATTATCAGACCAAATAACCTATTCAAATTTTAATTAATGCTGGCAATCATGGTTTCAGCATGGCAGGTCGCACCCTTCTCTGCACTAATCTGAATAACACCACTTCGGTGTGCAAGTACCTGAACTTCCATTTTCATGGCTTCCATAATGGCAACCACTTGGCCTTCTGTCACTTGCTCACCATTTTCAACTTTCCAAGCGCTAATCACACCATTAATTGGCGCAAGTAAATGCTCGGCACTCACTTCTGGCTCGGTTGTTTGGGCGGGAGTTGCGGTTGCTGGGCCTTGTGCAAACATACCCGCAGGTAAACCTAGACGGTGTAACTTGCCATCAATTTCAATGTAGCTGAGTAACATCGGTTGTTGATGATTTGGAATGCCACGTTTAGTCGGCTTTAGCTCTTGCTTAAAGTCATTTTCGATCCAACGCGTATGTACATTAAATTCATTTGTAAAGTCGGGTTCATTAAGTACCGCACGGTGGAAGTCTAAAACCGAAGCTACTCCTTCAATTTTAAATTGTTTTAAAGCACGTTTAGCGCGAGCAATTGCAACTTCGCGGGTTGGACCAGTGACAATCAGTTTTGCCATGAGTGAGTCAAAGTGGCTCGATACTAATGAACCCGTGCGAACACCTGTGTCCACGCGTACCCCGTTACCAAACGGCGCTTCAAACAAACTCAACACACCAAAGGCCGGAATAAACCCACGCGCTGGGTCTTCGGCATTAATACGAAACTCAATGGCATGGCCTTGTGCTTTTGGTGTTGCTTTAATCGAAAGCTCATGCCCCTGTGCCACGCGAATTTGCTCAACCACCAAATCGACTTTTGAAGTTTCTTCGGTCACTGGGTGCTCGACTTGCAAACGTGTGTTTACTTCCAAGAACGAAAGCTTTCCATCACGGCTCAGTAAATATTCAACTGTTCCTGCACCCACATAGTTTGCCGCCTGACAAATATTTTTTGCCGAAGTTAAAATTTGCTGGTAAATCTCATCGCTAATAAATGGCGCTGGCGCTTCTTCGACTAACTTTTGGTTACGGCGTTGCAATGAACAATCACGTGTACCAAGTACCACAATATTGCCATGTTGGTCGGCTATGACTTGCGCTTCTACATGGCGCGGTTTATCGAGATATTGCTCGACAAAACATTCACCACGGCCAAAGGCAGCTTTTGCTTCACGTACTGCCGACTCATAAAGCTCTTTCACTTCTTCGAGTTTCCACGCGACTTTTAAGCCACGCCCACCGCCACCGAATGCGGCTTTAATGGCAATTGGTAAACCATATTGTTTGGCAAACTCTAAAGCTTCATCTGCATTATTAAGTGGATCTTGCGTACCCTGAACCAAAGGCGCACCGACTGAAGCAGCAATTTTACGTGCTTCAATTTTATCGCCTAGTTTTTCAATCGCACTTGGTGATGGCCCTACCCATTTTAAACCTGCATCAATCACGGCTTGAGCAAACTCGGCACGTTCAGATAAAAAGCCATAACCCGGATGCACCATCGTCGCGTTCGATTTTTTTGCAATTTCGATAATAGCTGGAATATTTAAATAGGTTTCACTGGCAGTCGCACCAGCCAAGCCCCATGCTTCATCTGCAAGTTCGACATGCATGCTGCCAATATCGTCATCTGCATATAACGCGACCGATGAAATTCCCATGTCACGGCAAGCATGAATAATACGAACGGCAATTTCACCACGGTTAGCAATCAATAATTTTTCTGTATTCATCATTCATTCTCAAAATCTGTAAATTCGGCAATTTTTTTAAATTTGATGCGGCAACCTGCCGGAATCTGTGCCACCAAATCCCAATGGTGTTTAGCAACAGAGGCAATGACTGGATATCCGCCCGTTAAAGGGTGATCATTCATAAACAAAACCGGCTGACCACTCGGTGGAATCTGTAAAGCGCCAATGCAAGTGCCTTCACTTTCCAACTCGTAGGTAATTTTGCGAGTTAGGGGCTGTGCACCTGAAAGTCTTAACCCGACTCGGTTGCTTTCATTGGTCACGAGCCATTCTTGCTGACAGAGCAGTTCAATACTGTCTTGTTCGAACCAGTCTGTGCGTGGTCCCATCACAATGTCTAGCTCAACCATTTCACCAACTTTTGGCAAATCGCTTTTGCCCACTTCATTTACACTAATGTTGGCTGCCTTCACCTGTCCTTGGTAAATGGTATCTCCAAGCTTTAAAGGCTCTGGCCCTAACACTGCCAAGCTGTCAAACGAAGCACTATTGAGTACTGGTTCAACGTCTATACCACCGCGAACTGCCAGATAGTTTCTTAAGCCTGCTGTCGGTGGCAGAATTTGAAATTCATCGCCTTCGTCTAGATCTATCGGTTGATAGCTTGCAAAGTCTGCGGTTTGACCGTCAGCAAATTTCACTCGAATGTTTGAATTTGCCCCAGTAACTGCAATAACGCCTGCATGCTGCATTTTGGCTTTTAGCCCACCATTTAAAACTTCAATGACGGGTGTATCAGTTGGGTTACCCACAATACGGTTAGCACTATGCATTGCAGATAAATCCATTGCCCCAGCCACGCCAACACCAATATTGGTCTGGTTTAAACGCCCTTCGTCTTGAATGAGCATTTGTAAACTTGGCGCAGTAATCGTAAATAGTGGCACCGATTGTTTAGTCTCCACCTTATGCGTAATTTGCTGCGGTACAGTCACCGTAGTTGGGTTATGCGTAACATCCTCAAAATGTACAGTCATGCCCGGTAACAGCAATGCAGGATCTTTACGCTCTAAATCCCACATTTTTTCTGTTGTTGTACCAATAAGCTGCCAGCCACCCGGACTGTCTTTTGGGTAAATACCAGAATATTTTCCAGCCAAGCCCAAAGAGCCTGACGGTATTTTTTTACGCGGAACTGTTAAGCGTGGAATATCGGTAAAAGGCTTATCGGGACTGCTCATATACGCAAAGCCCGGCGCAAACCCAATAAAAGCCACATTCCACACGCTTTGGTGATGTTTTCTAATCACATCAGTCACAGACAAACCTTGCAACTCAGCAACCTGCGCAAGGTCTTCGCCGTTATAGCAAATCGGCACAATCATTTCTTGGCCGCTACGCTCAAATCCAGAATCAACTTTGAGGCTCTGAATTGAAGCAACCAGCGTTTTAAAGTTGGTTTCGATCTCGTTGAAAAAAACCAAAATTGTTTTTGCAGCGGGGACTAAGTCTTTAATTCCATTCAATTGCGTATTTTGCAATTTATTGTACAACGCCAAAGTTTCCTCTAAGCTCGCAAGCTCAATTAGAAAACAATCGGCGTTTACCGATAAAAAACGCATTTGCTTATCCTTTTAATTCTTCTTTAGCTATTTAGCCCATCCAAGCACGGTCAGGAATATCGGTAATAAACATGTAACCCGGAGCATGACTAATGGCAAAAGGAATTTTCGAGTTCATGACTGCTGCTTGCGGTGTTACCCCACATGCCCAAAACACAGGAATTTCACCTGCTTCAATACGAGAAGCATCGCCAAAGTCGGGCTTATTTACATCCTTAATACCTAAGCTTTCAGGGTGCCCGATATGTACAGGTGCCCCATGTACACTTGGCATACGTGCAGTGATTTTTACTGCTTCACTAATTTGATGAGATGGAATTGGTCGCATGGAAACCACCATATTTCCTGAAATACGCCCTGCCGGTTCGCACTTTATATTGCTCAAATACATCGGCACATTGGTGTCGTCATGAATATGGCGAACTTCAATACCCGCTTCTTGCAAAGCGGTTTCAAAAGAAAAGCTACAACCAATTAAGAAAGTCACCAAATCAGGATGAGCATTATAAATTTCTCTTGCATCGGTCACTTCATCGACCATTTCCCCATCTTTCCAAATGCGATAACGTGGGAAGTCGGTTCGAATGTCTGAGTCTGCGGCAAGCTTAGTTGCATAAATGCCCTCTTCGAGCACATCAAGCACTGGGCAGCTTTGCGGGTTACGGTGTGCATAAAGTAAAAAGTCATACGCCCAATCTTTTGGCACCGAAATCATGTTGACCTGTGTCATACCCGCAGCCATGCCCGCAGTTGGTTTATCGAAACCTGCACGGATTTTTAAACGTGCATCTAATGCGGCTTCAAGCTGAGCTGGGTCGACTTTAATATCCTTATACATTGCGCTCTTCCTTATGCTTTATTTACAAACGGGCGGATTTCAATATTGTTTTTTACAAGCTCGGCTTTAATGGCAGCCGACATCTCTAGTGCGCCGTCAGTATCGCCGTGTAGGCAAATCGTGTCAGCCTGAATTGGGGTAAATACACCATCAATTGACTCGACCCCACCATTTTTAAGCATAGACACCACACGGCTCGCAACAAATGCCGAGTCGTGTAAAACTGCACCTTCTAAACGGCGGGAAACCAATGAGCCATCACTGTTATATGCACGGTCTGCAAATGCTTCGGACACAACTTTTAAACCCGCAGCTCGTGCCTGTTCGACTAAGTTCGACCCAGCTAAAGCAACTAGTACGAGTTCAGGGTTATACATTTTAATGGCATCAATTACTGCGGCTGCCTGAGCTTGGTCATGGGCAATGGTGTTGTAGAGCGCACCGTGTGGTTTAACATACTGCACTTTTGAACCAGCTACTTTAGCCAAACCATCGAGCGCAGAAATTTGGTAAAGCACATCGGCAATAAGCTCGTCACGCGACAAATCCATATTACGGCGACCAAAGCCAACAAGGTCTGGGTAAGACACATGAGCACCTATGGTCACGCCAAGTTCAACTGCTTTACGAACCGTTTTTAAAATGCCGAGCGGGTCACCAGCATGAAAACCACAAGCAATATTGGCACTGGTCACGACAGGTAAAATCTGGTCATCATTACCCATTTTCCATGAGCCGAAGCTTTCACCCAAATCACTATTTAAATCTACAAACATGGCATTATTCCTTTATCAATTCATGTCGTCTGGCTTAAAGTTTGGTCAAATAGTTAAACACTGTCGTAAATGACATATAACCCATCCACCACGTCAACAAACATGTTAATCCACCCAAAATAAGTAACCATTTTGGATAGTTATAATTACCCATTAAATCTTTACGGCACGCTGCGACATACACAAAAATTGTAAGGCCAATTGGCAACACTAAACCGTTAAAACCACCCACAAAAATGAGTAGACCTGCCGGAGTTGCACCCAATAACACATAGAGCAATAAAGCCAATGCGATAAAGGTAATGGTCGTATAGTTGGTTTGTTTTGGCGTTAAATTCTTTTTAAAGGCGGTAAAGAATGAAACCGAAGTATATGCGGCACCAATCGTACTGCTAATACCCGCGGCCCAGAAAATTAAACCAAATAATTTAAAACCGAATGTACCTGCTGCATATTGAAATGCTTGGGCTGCCGGATTGGCGTCATGGCTGGCTAAATCAATATGGGCACCGCTCACCACCACACCTAAGAACGCTAAAAACAGCACATAACGCATGATGCCAACTACAACAATGCCTTTGGTTGCAGCTTTAGCAACTTCATTAATATTTTCAGGGCCAACAGCACCTTTATCGAGTAAACGGTGCGCACCCGCATAACAGATATAGCCACCCACTGTACCACCCACAATAGTGGTAATAATGGCAAAGTCGATATGATCTGGAGCAAATGTCTGATGTACAGCTTGACCAACTGGAGGCATCACAATGACGGCAACAATAATAATCAGCAGGATTTTAAGCAGTCCCAACACGATCATGCTTTTATCCATGGCAAGCGTGGCTTTTTTGGAAGCAAAAATCAAAATCGCTAACGCCCCACTTAAAATACCGCCCCACTTTGTATCTAGGCCAAAAAGTGCATTTAAACCTAAAGCTGCACCTGCAATATTACCGACACTAAAGAAAAACCCACCCAAAATCACCAGAAATGCCAGTAAATAACCACTGCCCGGTAAGGCTTTATTGGCAATATCTGATGCGCGCATTTGAGTAAGTGTGACCACTCGCCAGATATTCTGTTGTACGACATAATCAATCAGAATGGAAACTAAAATGGCAAAGCCAAATGCCGCACCTAACTTAACTGTAAATACAGCAGTTTGGGTTAAAAATCCTGGCCCCATTGCAGAGGTCGCCATCATAAAGATTGAGGCAACAATGGCCCATTGGCGATCTGATAAAAAAGAAGATTTCAGTAAAGACATATTAATGCGTTCCTCATCCATTTGAGCTTAACAACGCTATTTTCAAGTTGAATCAAGAACACCATTTTTGTCCTAAACGATATTCTTTAATCCTTTAAAATGACAAAGATTCCCTATTCCCCAATCAACTTAATCGGTGATCAAATCTTGTGTCTAAAATAAAAACATAGCTAATCCCTACGAACAATAAGACTTTTTACAGAAATTTAAAATTTTAACTAATTGATTTTTATCGCTTTATATTCAAATTGAAATACAGGATAAATTTTACTTATCGATGTGCATAAGCTGTTTTTATGGTTTTACATATAAAACAGCTTTTTTAAACAAGGAAGAATAAGAATAAATGATACTCAAAAAAAGCTATTTTTTAATTTGCTCATTAAGCCTTTTCATAGCACTCGCCGAGACTTTAACAGCAACCTCGGTTAATTTTTCTTTCAAGGCAACATCGTTACCGTGAATATAAATAGACGTAAAATGAAAGGTCTTTAAGCGAATAGGTGTATTTAATATTTCCAATCGTCCATCGGTAATTTCCTTTAATGCCGTTAAAGTTGGCACTACCGCAATACCTAAGCCTTGCTCGGCGAGACGCAATAAAGTCGCTAAAGAATAGCTAGTAATTGACAGTGGTTCATCAATCCCTTTTTCTTTCATTCTTGCCTTTAATTCTTTATAGGGGTAGGTAATTTTTGGATAGGTTAAAATGGTATGTGACATCAAGGTTTTAAAAGACATTTGCCCAATTCCACCTTTAAATGAAGGTGAAGCCAAAAAACTTAACTCGAAATCACAAAGTGCTTGTTCAATACACTCAAAAGCCAACGTTGGCCCGAGTAAAAAGGCCATGTCCAAGTCCCCAGTACGTACCCCTTCTTGTAAGTTAGGTGTCAGATCCACCACAATTTCGACTGAAACTTTTGGGAACTCTTGTTGAACTTTTTCGATATATTCGACTAGCCATGTATACACAATCGTTTCGGAAACGCCTAAACGTATAGTTCCTGTGAGATGCTGATTTTCAGTAAGCTCTGCAACTAGGTCGGTTTCTAAACGCATAAACTTTTCGGCATATTTAAATAATGTTCTGCCTTTATGGGTCAATTTAAACTGTCGCAAGCTTCGGTCTAAAACTTTAAAACCTAATTCATTTTCAAGAGATGTGATTTTTTGAGATACCGCAGGCTGTGTCGTTTGTAATTTAGTCGCGGCCTTATTGAAGCTATTTAAAGTCACAACCCAATAAAATGCTTCAAGATTCTTTAAATTCACGTTTCATCCTGTCTTAAAAATTCCTTTACTTTTATAGTATGGGAGCTTTTAGCATGTTAAGGCTAGCAATAAATAAATTTTTAACTAAAGTTAGCCATCCAAATTTTTAAATGCTTTAGAAAGCTGACTAATTGTTTTGATCTGTTTTGCATAACGACGGCATGATCGGCATGCCAATAAATGTAATTGCAAACTACTTTGCTCACGTAAAAACAAAGGTCTATCTTGTTTCTCAGACAAAAGTTGAGTGGCTTGTCGACATGTCAACATGAACAATCCTCCTTCAATAACCATTTATTTTCTAAGCATTCGCGTAATCGGGTACGACTTCGATACATCAACACATTAAAGTTGGAAATAGATAACTCTAGCTTGCTACAAATCTCATTAGAACTCAGCTCTATCACTTCTCTCATCATAAAAACTTGAGCATATTTGGCTGGTAAATGATCTAAGCAAGCTTCAAAAATTATCCAAAAATCTGACTGCTCTATCATTTCTTCAGGGCTTTGCCATGCTTGAGGTGCTTCATATTTATGCCAGTGTCCTGAAGCATCAAATAATTCATCAACACTGAGTTCACTTTCTTCGTCTTTAAATAATTCAGACATGGCAACCAAGCGCGACTTTTGCCGAAGTACATCAATAATTTTATTTTTTAAAATAGAAAATACCCATGTTTTGAACGCAGCTCGCCCTTTAAATGAATCTAAATGTTGAAAAGCGCTCGTTAATGCTTCTTGCACCACATCTTCAGCTTGCGGAAGTGAGGACAACTGTAAAAAAGCAAATTTAATCATTTGCTGCCTTAAATCTTGTAAAAACGCTGGGCTATGCAGTTGATCCCCTAGGTCGTCATGATGTGATGCCGCGGCCGAAGTCATCCTTGTACCTCTTTAAAATCATGGGGAATTTGAATTAATTGTAGTCGAGTTAAGAGGTTTTTGAGTTCTTGAATTTGCAGATAAATTTCAGGCTCAGACAAGTCAGTGAGTACAGAATGAATGAGTGTGAAAATATCATGGTCAGTTAACGCTATATTTTTCGTTAACTGTTCAATCAGCATAGCAAACAAAGGTGAAAGCTGTTCAATACATACTTTATCTTGTTGATCACGCCAGACCATTATTGCACTTGGTGCAAGTTCAACTTGTTCTAGCGTCATCAAAGTCGTCCACGTATAAACGGGATATTGATAAACCAGTACCCATACTTTAGTGGTTAACTGCCAAGTACAATTTTCGTGTAAAACATCATTTTCAATTTCAACAGTATCTAAATACAGTTCAAGCCATTCAAACTGCAATAATTCAGCCAGCCAAGGATATTCTTGCAATATCGGATGCTGTTGCTCTGTTAAATACTCTCTAAATTCTAAAGAAATATCATTGTATAAAGGTGAGCGACTCTTAGCTTTTTGAAAGAACTCTAACAGCAATTGTTGCCACTTTAATTCTGGCAACATCGCACGAGCTACCGGATAAACTAACTCAATAAATGAGCTGACATTATTAAAAAGTAAGTCCCGATAAATTTGCATTCGTTGAGCAGGAAGTGCTTGAGGTAATTCCAAATCAGGATCACGAATCCAGTCACAAAACTGTCGTTGCATGGTTTGGAAGGATATTTGATTTCCCTTCATAGCCACTCTCCTGTTGTTGAATGAGTTTAATTTTGGCGAGTTCCTCTTCTAATTCTTGCCATGATGGAATATTAAAGTCGCGTTCCAATAATGTCGGTTTTATTCCACATACTTGATAGGTATATCTCAATAGCTCCCAAACACGGTCACAAACTTCTGCCCCATGGGTATCGATTAATAAGTTCTTCTGAACTTTTTCATGCCCAGCAATATGTAAATAACGGATTCTTTCTTTTGGCATTTTCTGGATAAAACCAAATGCATCGCTACCATGATTGATACTGTTGACATAGACATTATTTACATCAAGGAGCAAATCACAGTCTGCATGTTGAATCACTTCACGGATAAATTCAGCTTCACTCATTTCGGCATTCGGCATTAAATAAGTAGAAACATTCTCTATAACTAATCTTTTTCCTAAAATATCCTGCACACGTAAAATACGTTCAGCCACATATTTAACAGCGGCTTCTGTCATCGGTATGGGCAACAAATCGTATAAATAGCCGCCATCATTTGTATAACTTAAATGTTCAGAATAAATTGGTACATCATATTGTTCTAAAAAGCGTTTTATTTTACCTATAAATTCGAGATTAAGTGGATGCGGCCCTCCAATGAGCCTTCAGAAGCATTGCCTAACTGCTTTTCAGAAAACTTAAATTTTGATGCCACAGAAGCATAATCTTTCTTAAGGGTTTGACCTGTAAGCTCACCTAACTCTTTCACTTGTTCAGGCTTTAAAATCTGGTGTTCAACTGCCTGATTGACCATTACACATGCGGTGGTCATCGCATCATAACGTGCGGCAGTTTTAGAATAACCTAGAGCACCCACTACACCACCAACAATTAAACCGACTACTACAGCCAAAGTTACATGCATTTTATTCATTTTAAATACCTAAAAAATTTTAACTCAAGACGAGCACATTAAGAGTTTGTGCTCAAGTAAAATTAAGATAACTGCTTTTATTTGATATAAAAAGTTAGATTCTGTCAGTTTTATTGATAGTTGAGGTATCTGTTAAATTTCAAAAAACTTGTTGTGATTGCTTTGAGCTAACGTCAAGACTATACAGTACTTCTAAAAAATAAAAGCCTAGTTAAAGTACTAAGCTTTTAAATTAATTAATTTTCATCTAAATATTCTATAAATTTTCTCTTAAAAAAATTAAGCCACTCATGATCTTCTTTTAGATCAGTTTCATAATCTACTGTTAAAAGAAAGACTTTTAACCTTAAAAAAATATAATATTTATCTTGTTTATAATTATAACTATCTATCTCCTTCCAATTACTTTCATTAAGCTCATTAAATATATTTAATATTTCTTTTTTATCAGAAACATTAAATAGTTTTTCACTCATTAAATCTAAAAAACTATTGATATAAATTTCCAAATTTTGATAACAACTTAAAAAATTTAATACTTCATAGTTACTATAATTACTTGTTAACTCCAATATTTTTAAGGATTTTTCTATTATATCTACATTTCTCATTTGACCACTCACTAAAGCTATATCAGCTGCATCTTTTACTTTTACATAGTGAACACCTAATTCTAAGCGTTTATTTAATCCTAAAGGATTAATCCAATCTATTAGTTTAGATGTATAAACATAACCATTGAATCCTCCCAATAATCCAACAAGGTATTTGGAAACAAAAACGCCCTACATACGGTGAATAATAACGATAACGGTTGTAATATAAACCCTGTTTCTACTCTACACATGTTCTATAATTATTTAATCTTCAATTAAATAATTATATATTTCACCAAGCCATTTCAAAACATCTTCATTATTTTCAAAATAAATATTTGATAGTTGAGATATATATTTATAATCAATCATTTTTTTTATTAAAATTTCTTTAAACTCTAATTTTAACGAGTCTATTTTTTCACTCTTTGCTACCTTTTTATAATTTTTTACTACCTCCTGATATGTGATATCCTCATAATCTAAATCACTAAACCATGCACCAAGAAATTGATACGTTATAGGAAAATTACTTTCAAAATTATCTATCATTAATAAACTCCTATTGTGGATGTGAAGTCAAAATTGTATATTTACCATTACCTGTAGTTGTCAGCAGAACTTTGGCATCATATTTATCACTTATAGTTGTTTACGTTCTATCAAGTCCCTCACCATTCACATCTATTCCATTTCCTATTACCTTTTTATTACCAGAATACAATTTCTTTAAAAATATTATTTGTCATTTCATCAATAATCATAGATTAAATACATCCTTTAGGGTTATAGTATTGTAACATCCATGTCTTGGGAGGATGGATATTTAATTGATAATTAAAGTTGATTTCTAAATTTTTCGAAAATTCTATTGGATGATTAAAGATAACCTTCACAAGAATTCTAATAATTACTTCAGATTTTCAATAGAATTTATTTTTTCTATAATCTCATCTTTAATAAGTGAAAATTCTCCCTCTTCGCCTGCATCCATTCCAATCAATTCATCAAGCAAATTTTGCAACTCCTCACTGAGTTCTAAATAATCCATATCAAGACGAATTAAATATACTTCTTTAGCAACTATCCGATAATCAAATATTTTATTTTCTAAAATTAAATAAAGCTTATCTAATACTATTTCATCAATATTACATAACATTATAGAAATATCCTTTTTATAGCTTATCTGTTTTAATTCGCTTTACTTTAATCTATATTTAATTTTATTGATGGATATAACTTTAACAAAACATCATGAGTTATACCAAATAATCCGCATAGAAATCAGTTATTATACTAAATATCTTATAAGTTAAAAAATATAAATTTAGTATCTATTCTTCTTTCCATACATCTTCGTAACCCTGTTTATCTATTACAAATCTAAAACCTTCTTCTAATGCTAAATAAGGAATAACTTCGGGAAGATAGTTTTCTAAATGAGATATATGCATTGGTTTAAAGAAATCATCATCTTCAGAAAATTCTCCACAATAGAAAAACCATGAGATATTTTCTCCTTCTTCAAGTATATTACGTATTCCTGTAATTGGTATTTTTCCCAATGATTCTAAAGCTACAGCAACCATTTCATTTTCCGAAGGTTTCACAAACTTAGAATTAAATTTTTTACATATGTTTTTTTGTATTTCAATTACAGACATATTTACACTTAAAACCCTAACTTCTTGTTTTGATGCATTTATCAATGCTTATTACACGCTACGCTCATCATATTACCTCTTGGTCTCTTTACCTATATCTAGTCTTTTATTTATGATTTGACAATCAATCTCTTATCCCCCTTCAAAGAAGAGGGAATTTCTTTATTAACTAAATATTTAACATAACTAGACTTTTGCTAAAAATTTACTAACAAGTAGATAACAAATAAAAGTAGAATTTACTATAATTAACAATAAATTCAATCAACGTAAATTAATCCCACTCATATTCACCAATATAGGTGAGCGTATTATATTTTTTATCTTTACTTACTTTAATTGGATCATCCCCCCAATAATAAAACATAGCATTAGCTTTATTAATGCCTTTTTCCAAACAGTCTTTTAGCATCTTTTCATGATGTTCAGGCTCTGGAGTTTCTTCAATGATAAACTTTAAATCATCTACTTCTTTATCAAAATGATATCCCATAAAGTCCTGATCTAGCCAATCCAAACCTACCTCTTTACAAAATTTTGGCAATCCTTCGGAATCATCAAAATAATACCAATACTCTTGTTGATTTATCTCAGTTGATCCTAGCCAAAGATGAAGTTTAGTTTTAAAAGACATTACAGCTCACTAGTTAACACTATATATCAGAGTCTTCAAAAAAGTTAGATTTAGCTTTTCCCGTTTTACATTCACCCAAGCTTTATATTCAGCTTTCCAAATCATTTTAACCTTGGGAAGCACATCATCTCCTGATGATGTAACTAAATGACAATGATATTACGAAAAAGCTATTACATAATAATCTATCTAATTTAATGATATTTAATAGTCTTCTAACCCTCTCCATCATAATAAACAGAAATACCCTGAAATATCAATCCACTCAATTCTACAGAAAAATTAAATTTCCCATTTTTTGACTTTATAATAATGCCATTATCAGTCTTTTTAACATTTAATTCTTTATAACCATTAAGCAACCACTCAGTTATCAAAACATCTCCAGATATTTTACCTTTAGTCTTAATAACAACAGTATTATAGTCGACCCCCCAAACCCCATATTTTTCAACAGAAATATCTGGTTTTTTATTCACATGAAAGTCGATATCACAGTACCCTGACAAGTCAATACTAAATCTCCCTATTAAGATAGAGGAAGTTATATCACCAGAATACAATTTCTTTAAAAAAACATTATTAGTCATTTCATCAATAATCATAAATTAACTACATCCTTTAGGTTTATAGTATTGTAACATCCATGTTTTAGGAGGATGGATATTTAATTGATAATTACAGATGATTCAGATTTTTTTCGAGAAATCTATTAGATGATTAAAGATAACTTTCACAAGAGTTCTAATAGTTACCTCACATCTTCAATAGAATTTATTTTTGCTATAATCTCATCTTTAGTAAGTGAAAATTCCCCCTCTTCGCCAGCATCCACTCCAATCAATTCATCAATCAAATTTTGTAAATCCTCACTAAGTCCTAAATAATCTATATCAAGATGAATTAAATATGCTTCTTTAGCAAATATCAGACAATTAAATATTTCATTTTCCAAAATTAAATAAAGCTTATCTCATACTATTTTATCAATATTACGCAACATTATAGAAATATCCTTTTTATAGCTTATCCGTTTTAATTCGCTTTACTTTAATCTATATTTAATTTTATTGATGGATATAACTATAACAAAACGATCATGAGTTGCACTAAATAATCTGCATCGAAATTAGATATTCTTTTAAATATCTTGTAAGTTAAAAAATATCTCAATTTAATTATTAATAGTAAAATAAAGTCATCTATATTTATAGTATAGATGACTTTCAAAAAATTAAATTATTCATACATTGTAGCCGCTTATAAAATTTTACCCAAAATTTTCCAGTCTAATTGATTATTTTTTCCAAAGCATCATAATCTCTTACATTTTCAAAATATCCATCCATATCATCCACCCAACTATTAATCCCCTCAAGATAATCGGCTAAATTATCATTTTCCCATTGATTTGTTGAAAGATCATTCACTAACAATTTTACAAATTCCAAAAAATCTTCTTTAGTATTGATTTTTTGGACTTTCTCATTCAATTTATTCACTATTTTACCGCCGTAGATTGCCCATTGCCTAATTTTAACCTCATTGAGGTCCCATCATTTTTAGTTGACATTTTTCACTTTTGCTGGTCCACTTCCTGAGCAGAATCCTATGTAATTAGCATATATTTCTTTGCTAATTTAAAAGCAGCTAACCGTCTATGATGTAATGTCCAAATTTTCAAGAAATAAAGTATTAAATATTTTTTAATATCTAATTTTATTGATTAATCCATTTATTCCTTTAAAAATTCATCAACTTTTTCATATTTTTAAAGCTTATCTATAAATTTCTTAAATTTGTTTAAGTTTTATAATTAATTCTCTTAATTTAAAGGAAAAATAATTAAAATAAACTTAATAAAAAATCTTCACACCCCGTAAGAATAATAACATTTCTAGCTTTATAATTTAAAAAAACACTAATTATAATAATGCTTTTTTAAATTTTATTCTAAAAACTCTTAACAAAAATTTATTTTAAAAAAGTATGACCTTTAGCATATATTTCAAAACAATGATCATAAGTCCATAACAAGTATACATTTAACCCATTTTTATCATAGTTTGCATAATCAAAATTCGAGTTAGATTTATCAGAATATAAGTGTTCGAATTCATCATATTGAAACATCTTAAAATTATTTACATTAGTTAGCATTATTGAAAATAATCTAGAGGTTTTAAAATTTTTACCTTTTTCATTTATTTTAATTTGGCTATATGTCAAGTTAAGCTCTAAGTTATTAACATGAGGATTAAATTTCAACTCATTTAACCAAAAATCTGTACGAGATGAAAGTATTCCAAATTCTGTATTGATTGGTAAAAAAATTAGTTGTGACATATCGTTTTTCCTGCATCATTTGTTTAGAATCTACGTAAAGTAGCTTCTTTTTGTATTTCTTCTAGAGTAGCCCATCTTGTATTTACTCCAACTTTAGCCTGTTTCGCAGCAGCTAATCTCCTATTATCAAGCGAATATACCATATTACTTTTAGCGCCTTGCTCCAATAATTTTGCTTGAACATTTTGTGGAAGATCTTTAAATCGCACTAATCTAATAGGATCAACTTTTGCGGCATAAGATGGATCAGCTTGTAATCTATGTGCCAGACCATTAACATTTTCCCCATTTCCAAAATTAGGACTATAACCATTTTGGCTATATCTAATTGTTTTGGGTGATTTTATACGTTCTAGCCCTAATGGATCAATCCACTCCATAGGATTCGGCACATAAGCATAATTATTATATTCTCCCAGTAATCCAATCGGGTCTTTGGAAATAAAACGTCCTACATACGGTGAATAATAACGATAACGGTTGTAATGAAGACCTGTTTTATTAAAAACATTATTTTATGATAATAAAAGAATTATAAATTGACAGCTTTTTTAATTATAAATAGCTGTCAATTTATAATTCTTTTAACATTAAATATCAAATAAAATTTCTTCTAAAATTTCCTTAGATTCTTGATCTAACTCATGGTTGCCATGCAATTTAAGATACTGTTCATTTAATTCTTTTTTATCTACAGAAAAACCAATATTTACAGTATAGATATAAAAATCATACATAACAGATAATGCTTCTAATCTATTTTCTTTATTTGGGTTGTGAATATATATATATATTAAAATATTCCAAATATTAGTTAAAATTTCATTTTCAAATATTTTTTCAGTCAAATAAGGAGAAAATAAATCTGAAATCCCACCTAACTCCTCAAACAAAGATCCTGTATTTAAAGAATTTTCCTTAAGACTCTTTAATTTATCAAGAATATTAAACTCCATATTAGTTTCCTCCTGGGAATACCGTTGGTTTTTTAATAGGGATATGTACATCATTAATTTTAACTGGATCATAACTTGGACTATTAGAGTTAAATATTCCAGGTGGATGATAATTCCCATTTACATCCATACTTTTTTTACCATCCATTACCCTAACTATCCAACCATCCTTTGCATTTGCCCCATCTGGTGCATGAGCATCAGGTCCATGTATTCGGACAGTCTGGGTTGTTCCTTTATCTGTTGACCACTTATATTCATATCCATAATCATCAGTTGTACCTGCTGGTGGAGTGAGTTTACGTCTTTTAGCATCTTGAGGAATACTAATTAAATCAGTTCCATCTTCTTTTTTAATTGTATTTCCAATTAATTCACAGGTTAATCCAAGAGGATCAACCCATACTATTGGATTTGGTGCATATGCATATACATTATCTCCACCCAGTAATCCAATCGGGTCTTTGGAAATAAAACGTCCTACATACGGTGAATAATAACGATAACGGTTGTAATGAAGCCCTGTTTCTTGGTCGAAATATTGTCCTTGAAAACGGATATTATTACTGATGATCTCAGAGTCTAACGGAGCAAGATCAAATAATTTTTTAATTTTTCTATATTAAGCCTTATTTATAAAGTATTAATTATTAAAAATAGACCAATAAATCAATTACTTAAAATGTATAAGCAATAAACAAACTTATACATTTCATTTGTCAGGTTAGATTGCAAAAATATCACAATCCTATGTTATATATAGCATTTTTTAATTTCAACATAAGTATTCTTTTATAAAAAAATACATCTAAAAATATTTTTATTGATAGATTTATTCTAAAATAATTTAGAAATTTTAAATTATAATTAGAAACAATTTTTAACATTTCTTAACATTCCTTTAAGTCTGACTAAAATGTATTAAAACTCGCTCAATTCTTCCTTCTCTTACATCTGAATTATCTGAACTTAAAAGCTGAATAATGGCGCCTTCAATCATATATAAAAACAATTTTGCATCATAAAATGAAGCATCAGTGTTAACTATTCTAAGCTGGCTATAAATTTCATTGGTCAGCCAAGTTCTGTATTTAATAGCGATTTGGTAAGCGTTTGAATAAGTATTCTTAGTTTCAAAAATGGCTTTAAATAATAGATAGTACGGCCCTTCTAAATCGATATGTAAGTTATATAGTTTATTGAGTTTATCTGTCACGCTTGTGTTGTGGTCATATTCAACCATTGCAACGACTTTGTCTTGTAGCCGTTCTTTTTGTACTAATAGACAGATTTCAATAAACCGCGCTTTGGACTGAAAATAATGATAAAAAGTCATTTTTGTAATTTCAGACTCTTTCACAATTCTATCTACACCGACAAGGTGGAATCCGTGATGGTGAAATAAATCAATTCCCTTATTTACAACTTTTAAAGCACGTGTAGAAAGTACTAAAGGTGACATAGTTTTACCGTTATAAATTCTTGTTGTTTCTAAACGAGATACTTTTTTGGGAGAAAAAAAGGCACAGCAAAGCCGTAAAGACTGTGCTTGGCACATCTCAAGTTTTATTGTTGATACAAATTTTTGAGCCGTAATGACTTAAAGTCTGAAAACCCTAAAGGTTATCAAACTGTTTAAAGATGATTTAAGTGGTGTCGTTATAGCTTTTGGCATGGGCTGCCAAGAAATAATGGATGTGCAAAGCCAACTCCTTTTTATTGGGAGTTCTGCCAGACATTAAAATTATGGTGGCAGAACGAAAGGGGGTTAGCAGACTGGCCGAAAAAACCCAGCACACCCGAAGGTGTCCCCCTCCCGTTCCGCCGCAGAGGGGGCACGAGGGTTCGTCACTAAAAGATTGCTCTTTTAATGCTTTTCGGAACGGTCTGCTAAAACCGACTGGCAATGTGGCCAGCAGGCAAAGAATAGTGTCCAAGCCTCTTGCCGTCAAGCACACAAAATGACATTTGCTTTAAATTAGATCATTAAAAAAGTAAGGCTAAATAATTTAGCTTTATTATTAAAATTTGGTTTATAAAATCGAAGAAATTTATATAGATATATGATTTTTGATAGGTCAAAATGAACGTTTATTTTTAAAGACATTTATAAAAAATTATAGATGAGACCGAGTATAAGAGGACATTGAATGAAGAACTTTCTAACTAAGAAAATGTACGCGTCTAGAGCTTTATTTTTTGCTGTAGGCGTTATGGCTTTAAATGTGTCCCCTATTGTTGTTTCTACTGCTCATGCAGCAGCAGAACAAAAAATAGATACTTTATCTAGTAAGCTTTCATCAATTTTTGCAGATAAACCTATAGAAGCTTCTTTATTTAGCTCTCAATTTTTAGGACAAGTTTCCATAACACAAATTCAAAAAATCGTTGATGATTTAAAAGCCTCTTTAGGCACTCTTAAAAGTATTAATGTTTCTAATGGTTCAGGAACGATTGATTTTGAAAAAGGAGAATTACCTGTTTCAATTAGCTTAGATCAGCAAGGGCAAATTAGTACCCTTTGGTTTAGCGCGCCTCATTTTAAGGCAGTAAGCTTAGATGAAACAGTCAAAGGTTTACATGAAAATGCGGTGGGCAAAACTTCTCTTTTAGTTGTTGTAGATAACAAACCTATTGTTGTTGAAAATGATAAAACCCCTATGGCTGTAGGCTCGACTTTTAAGTTACTCGTTTTAAAAGCATATGAAGATGCGATAAAAAAAGGCGAATTAAAAAGAGAAACTATTGTTTCTTTAAAAGAAAAAAATCGCTCATTACCAACAGGAGTTTTACAAAACCTACCTGCTGGTACACCTGTAAATCTCGAACTTCTCGCGCAGTTAATGATACAAATTAGCGATAACACAGCGACCGATAGCCTTATAGAGGTATTAAAAAAGCCTCGCATAGAAGCGTTGTCACCTAGAAACTCTCCTATGCTGACCACACGAGAACTATTTCAACTAATTGATTCGAATAATGAACAGCTCAGAAATAAGTTTAAAACAGGTACAAAATCGGCTCGTTTAGAAGTGCTCTCTGAGCTAGATAAACTGCCATTACCAAGTGTGAGTAGCATTGGAAAATCGGCTACTTGGCAAGATGCTGAATGGTATATGTCAGCCAATGAGATTTGTCCTCTTCTTGAAAGTGTTCAAGATGCGCCTGCTCTGAACAGTTCTTTAAATCCATTATTTAAAAATTTAAATTGGCAAAAAATTGGTTTTAAAGGTGGTTCCGAATACGGCGTGATTAACTTTTCAGTGATTGGAAAAACTCAAAAAGGTCATAAAGTTTGTGCAGTATTTACCGCAAATGGAAGTGAGCCACAACCTGAGTCAAAACTAGCAATATTATTTACAGGCTTACTTCAAGCAGTTGATTCTATAAATCCTTAACTATAAAGACCCATCATGACTAGAAGGCATTTAGCAACGCCTTATGATGAGCTGTATTTGATTTGGAGTTATTCAGGCATTCGCGTACAGTAGTTGTGGAGAAATTTATTATTAAATAAGTAGTTGGTGATTAAGATGTCATTAATTATACCCGTAGCAGTGGATGAGGGAGCGTTAGAAGTTCTTTGGTATAGCCTTTTTGAAAATATTGAAGATATTATTCAATGGTGGAAAGAGCAAGAAAGTATTGATATATATAAATATAAGACTGACTTAGAAGCCACTGAGGCTATTCTATCAAATGGCAAAATAGTTACTGTTAAAACAGAAGAGCAATATGATCTCTACTATGCAATAAGTGCAAAAACAGAAACTGTAACGCTCATGATCGACACTGACTATACCTCGTGCTTATCCTATAAGGGAAAAAAGTATTTCCATAGAGGAAAGCTTCATTTTTTACCCCCTCCTTTAAATTAATGGTACTAAAAAAAATATCATGGAAATTTTATTAAGACTTGCTAACGCTACCGATCTCAAAGCTATAAACGAACGTTATGCCGAGGTTGATTTTGTACCATCACATGAAGATGAACTTATTGTACTAGCTTCTATTGGTGAGAAAATTGTTGGTCAAGGTAGAGTTGTCTCGATTGACTCAAACAGCGGTGAACTCGGTGGAATTTATGTTTTTCCTGGCAATGAAGGGTTAGGAATTGCTCGTAAAGTGGTCGATTTTCTAATTAAAAACTCGGAATTTTCCAAGCTTTACTGTTTACCCTTTGCTGAACTGGAAGGCTTTTACGGATCAATGGGTTTTAACCCTGTAAAAGATATGGTTCAGGTTCCCAAAGCTGTACTCAAAAAACATGAGTGGTGTAATAGTAATTACGATAAACCAGTTTTACTTTTACAAAGAAGTGAATGAGGTAATACCCATAAAAAAAACCGCCCCAGAAGGCGGTCGCTGAGTATAACCAGCAGGTATATAGAAGTATGGTGGACGAATACTTCTATATTCTTTTATGAAGGAGCTTTATTAGATTTCATAAAATCTTCAGATTTAAAATAATTAATGATCATATCTGCATGCTCTTCTTTTGGAGGAGCAACTGTCACAGGAAGTGATTCTTTAGACATTTTAAATCCGTGTGGGATTAACTGTGAAATTGGCGGGAATTTAGGTTTTCCTCCTTCTGTAACCCGCTCAATAAAACTGGCTAACCAGAGTAAATACTCTCCTTCATTTTCAAACTTTGGCATTACACTTACATCAACTTTAACCTTGCACTCACTAAGCGGTTTAGTTAATTGCTCATCAAAATCGATATAATTAAACTTAAGTTTGAATTCAGTTCCTTTAATGGCCTTACGAATCTGACTGATTAAACAATTCAGATTTTGTGTAAGGTCATTGGTGAATAAGTCATCTTTTTTAATATTCTTATAAACCTTTTCAGCCACGGCTAAATATTTTGGCATTTTTAACCTCCTCAATCTCAATTGTTAAGTTTTGATCTTAAAATGATTTATGGTTCTGATTATGGTGAAACAAATGTTAAGGAGTGAAATGTTATTATTGTTGAATGTAAGTAGTTAAAGCTTTCTGTAAGTTGCACCAAAAAAAACACCGAAAAAAATTATGGTTTTGTTAAATCCTCCGCAATATTTTTTAAATTATTCTCTTCTTTTGAAACATTTATTTTCAATTAAAATTTACCATTTGGTAAATTAATACAGTCTCATTTGCTGATCGCGTCTTACCAGTCCTAAAACTGATCTACGCACTCTAATTTCTTCTTCAGAAAATGGCAGATGTTGTTTCAACTCATCAATAGAAAGAGAATTATTTTCTATTAAAAAACAGTCTTGTTCGGTCGTCCATTGAGAAATTACCGATTCAGTTTGCTTGTAGTAACGTTTCATATGTCCTAGTAAATTGATGAGGCTAAAAAGCTTACAAATAGAACAGGCTTTTTAGTTTTCTAGCAGAAAGAAGAGTAAGAATACTACCGAAATACACAACAATAGAAAAGCCAAACATCACAGTAAAGCATTGTTTGGCACCTGTTAAAAATTAGCTTAATCCAACTTTAATTGCTGTCTCAGCTTTAAAATATCGACCAACCCTTTATCTCTTTTTTGAGATAAGTCGATATGTTTATAGTGGCTTAAAAGCTCTTTCGTTTGTGCTTCTAACACCTCTGTAGTCTCATCAGAATGCTGAAACGTCTGCATATCATTCCACCATTCGGTCATAGGTGGCCCCAAGTGATGAATTGCCTCTTTAAAACCCTTCTGGTTTGCAAGTTCCATATTTATATAAGGGCCAAATAATGCCCATCTCAGCCCTGGCCCACTGGTAATTGCGATATCAACATCTTCTGCTGAACACACACCTTCTTTAACCAGTGAAAATGCTTCTCGCCATAATGCTGCTTGCAAACGGTTTGCAACATGACCTTTTACTTCTTTATTTAAAATAATCGGATGCTTACCCAAACTTTGATAAAATTCGGAAGCTTTCTTTAAAATTTGCGGATCTGTTAATTTTCCACCGACTATTTCAACCAAAGGTAATAGATGAGGTGGGTTAAATGGATGACCTAAAAAAATACGCTCCGGATGAGTTGCCTCTTTTTGAAAATCAGAAACTTTTAGACCAGAAGAACTTGAGGCAATCAACGTTTTTTCTGGACAATATGACGTGATGTCTTGATATAACTTTTGCTTTATGTCCAAACGTTCCGGTGCATTTTCTTGAATAAAATCGACATCGGTTACTGCATCTTTTAGGTTGTTATAAAGCTCTAGATTTGACAAAACGTCTTGTAAATGACGGCTAGGTTGCGTTTGTAAATCTAAATCGCTTAAATCTTTCAAATTTGCTTGTAGTCTTTTTTTAAATAACTGTTCATCTATTGGGTAAGGGTCATATACCTTTACTTTAAAGCCTTTATATAAAAATAAAGCTGTCCAGCTTGCACCAATGACACCGACACCAACCACACCAATTGTTTTAATTTCTTCCATATTTTCCTCGCGAACCTATTGCTTTTAAGACTTCCCTTTTTGACTTATCCAATTATAAAAATGTCGACTTCTCATCTTTTCTCAGTTCATCAAAGCCATTTTATAATAGGTAAACTGAAACTAAAGATCATATATTTATTGTACTTTTCTTGCATTTCAAATGCTGAAATTGTGGTTGAGCATTACAGCTCCATAAGCGCTAAACGTGTATGATTAGCAGGTTTTTGAGCGATTTAATTTTAATATGACCAATACACTTTTTGAGCACAAACAAGTTGAAGTGGTAACTACTTTTGCTGAACTTGTAAATACACAGTTTCAGGGGGATAAGAACGCTATTTGTTGGGCCAGAAATTTGGCAGGCGACTTTAAAGAAATTGTGGCAAAACTTCAGTTAAAAGAAAATATTACTGAAATTTCTATTGAAGACTTGTTAGCACTGCCGCTTTCAGAACAAGGTGATTTGGCTCGAGACATTATTTTAAAGGACATACAGCTCTTAACTAATATAGGTGCATCACCTGTACTGAACTTACTTAAATATTATGAGCGTGATGATGAGCTAGATTTTATTTCAACAGATGTCTATTCATTTCACGTTGATCGCTCCCCTATTGAAACCGATACGTTCTTATGTACTTATCACGGCGCAGCTAGCGATATTGTGCCTAATGATCAAGTTAAACAAAAAGTTTTAATTCCAGAAATTAGAGAAAAGCTTAGAGCTTTACACGACGGGTCAGAAGCCGAATTTGAAAGCTTTTTAGCAGAGTATTTCTTTGATTTACATTATCAGCCTAAACCCAATGCACAACCTATAAATTTAGGTACGGGACACTTGTGGCGTTTGGCGGTAGACCATCCCACTCAAAAGGTTTTACCGTGTGTGCATAGAGCACCCGTTGAAAATGGCGGTGAATATCGGTTGCTGTTGATTTGTTAAGTATTACCACTTAACCACTGTAAAAGATATTTATTAGAATGCTTATATTTTAAAGCTGACAAAAAATCATTCAAGAAAGCTCGCAACATTTTTAATAAATCTGATTGACTGACATTTTCAACATAGCTAGGTGTCCAAGTTCCATCATGACTTTGCCCATAGCAAGTATAATTTCCTTGATTAAATTTAAATAAAATTTCTCTATTTATTCCCTGCTCATATAAATCAACTGAACAATCAGATCCTAAATTTATTTCTCTTATACAAGCAGGTAATTGCTCTAAAAAAACAACCAGATCAGTTTCGATATCTACAGGCCAAAGCTCATTTGAAAAAGCCTGAATCTTAAACTGATTGAGTTTATTCTTAGAAAATTCAGCACAAATGTCAGCCAACACACTAATTTCATTGTCATATTCATCATCGTATTGTCGCAACTGCGTAATATCTAGTTCTGTTATTAGTTCTAATTGAATTAACATACCCTTTTATTCCTGAGTTACTTCAATACTGGATGAGAGCTTTCTTATATCATTCATCTTTTATAGTAGACGGAACTACTTTTATGGCGTTAATTATAGACCTACTCAACATAGTAACTTACCCCAATCCAGCAAAAAATTAAAAATATTGAGCTAAAGTAGTTGACCCTCACGTAACGTAAGCCCCTAGCATAAAACACGCCTAAGGAAGAAGGAGCAAAAAGATGCTGTTAAAAGTTGGTGAATTGGCTAAGCAAACAGGACTTACTGTCCGTGCTCTTCATCACTATGACGATATCGGTTTACTTCAGCCTTCGGTCCGTTCCGATGCCGGTTATCGACTATATACCCGTAAAGACATTACCCGTTTGCATCAGATTCAAGCATTACGGGGACTGGGAATGTCGTTAGCCGAAATCCATACGGTTCTTGAAGACCCCAATCTTGCACTTCTACCAATTATTGATCAGCAGATTCAAGCAATAGATCAGAGATTGAACGAGCAAAAGAATTTGCGAAATCAACTCAGCAAATTGAAATCTCAACTTATAAGTGGTGAAGAGCTTGGATTGGAGGATTGGCTAAAAACACTGGAGCTTATAGCAATGTTTGAGAAATACTTTACAAAAGAAGAGCTTGAAAAACTTACTTTCTTACAAGCAGGTACTAAAAGTCATCAAGAGTGGCAAGAATTAACACTGGCAGCAAATGCATTATTTAATGCAGGTGAACCATTTAACAGTGAAGCAGCTCAAGATTTAGCACGAAAGTGGATGAAAACTCTTGAGCATAATACGAGGGCTAACCCAGAATGGCTTGTTAAATTAAATACCATAAATTCAGCCGAGCCTGAATTTCAGGAAAAATTAGGGGTAACACCCGAAGTTGTTGAGTTTTTACTTCAAGCGTTTTCTGAAAGTAAGCTGAGTATTTTTGCCCGTTATTTATCTGATGATGAGTTTAATTTTCTCAAAGAAAATTATATTCGTGAGATGAAAAAATGGCCTCAATTATTGGTCGATATTGAAAAATTGATTGATGCCGAGGTCAAACCAGATAGTGAAGGCGCGCAGCGTTTAGCGAAACAATGGCTTGCTATGTTACAAGGGTATGCTGGCAATAACCCAAGTACTCAAGCAAAAATTCGTACTGCAATGCAAAATGAACCAAACCTTGCTGACGGCACTTGGCTCAAACCAGTTACTCTACAATTTCTGGAAAAAGCCGTAGCAGCCTTAATGCGTAGTGCCTAGTTGTAAGGAAAAGCTAAATCTTATTGACAAAAAAAAGCCCTCTTTAGAGGGCTTTTTTATTTATTCTACAGAAATAATTACTGTGGAATAATGTTAGTAGCGCTAGGGCCTTTTTGACCTTGCACAACATTAAAAGTCACACGTTGACCTTCATGTAAAGTTTTGAAGCCAGAAGATGCGATTTCTTTGAAGTGAGCAAAAACGTCTGGACCTGAATCTTGTTGAATGAAACCGAAACCTTTAGTTTCGTTGAACCACTTAACTGTACCAGTAGCTGTGTTGTTAGACATGATATACATCCTATTGAATTTTAAGAACTTAAAGTCATGAGACATGACGGGTTTAACTTGGAAAAAATAACGAATTGAGCTTAAGATCTTAAAAACGGAGGATTATGAATAAAGCTTCGATACTAAAAGAGGATTTACTAAACTAATAAGTCTTTTTTCTAGTTAAGCTAATTATACACTAAAAAATCACTTATACAAACATTTTATATGAATTATTTATTACGGTTATTCTAAATATTTGTTTACATCTGTACAAATAATTACACATTATTATCTAAACATATAACATTTTATTTGTTATGTAGACTTTTAAAAAATGATATTTATAATTAATTAAAAGTTTGATTTACACTCTCTGTGTTTATTAATTACAATAACTTAGGCTATCTATCCGCCCTCCTCTATAATATGCATTAATATTATTAGTATTTAGATCTATTCCATATCTTTTCATTTCACAAATATAGGGCAACATAATAATCTTTTAAAACTTTATTAGAATAAATATAAATCACATTAAATTTAAAATAAAAATTCTAGTCTTTAATATATTTTAACCAATTCCGTTAAAACTATGTTTAAAACATATAGGCTCCTGCCAAATTTATTTAATTTAAACACTCCCTACTCTCACTGGACCATATAACTTTAAAAAACTGGATGTATTCATTAGGCCATAAGCTTCGTAACCTATAGATGGCTTATATCTAGCAATGAATCTATCACTACACTCTTTAAATTTTGAGGACTATTATGCGCCTACATTTTATTGTTCATGAAGATTTTGAAGCACCGGGTGCATATGAAATTTGGGGGCAAACTAATAACTTTGAAATGAGATATTCAAGAGTGTATTTAAACGAACAATTACCCTCTACAGTTGAACATATTGATTTTCTTATTGTGATGGGTGGTCCACAAAGTCCTGATACGACAGTTGAAATGTGCCCTCATTTTAATTCGCTCGCAGAACAAGCTGTCATAAAGAAAGCTATAGAGGCGAATAAAGTTGTGTTAGGTATATGTTTGGGTTCACAACTCATTGGTGAAGCTTTGGGTGGACAATTTGAACATAGCCCTGAAAGAGAGATTGGTAAGTTTCCTATCATGCTGACTGAGTATGGTGTTAAAGATTCTCTATTTTCACACTTAGGAAAAATGACAGAAGTTGGCCACTGGCACAATGACATGCCCGGGTTAACAAGCGATGCCAAAATTATTGCTTTTAGTGCAGGTTGTCCGCGACAAATCGTGGAGTATTCGAAATTAGTCTATGGCTTACAGTGTCATATGGAGCTAACGCCTGAAGTCGTTGAATTACTTATTCAACACTCAGCAACTGAACTCGACCAAGCCCCTGCTTATAAATTTGTTAATACCCGTGAGGAATTGAGAAATCATGACTATCAAGAAATGAATCAAAACTTGTTTATTTTCCTAGATAAATTAAAAGATGAGTATTTAAAACTTAACTAAATCACGGCAAAGCCCTTTTAATAGGGCTTTCTTTCATAAAATTAGATGATCTATAAAGTTTAAATTCCCTTTAGCACCGACAGTAAACGAACATAATTTCGCAACAACAAAATCCCAAGTAATAGATGGTCGCTATACTGATAGCCAAGGTCTAACAAAATGATAGCATCTGGCACACATGAAGCAGCTGACGTGCGGAAAGTTAGCTTTTAGTTTTTAAGACGGCTATATAACACTTTCAACACGCATTTGTTCTGCACACTGTAGGGCATATTGCAAATCTTTTTGTAAATCGACCACCGATTCTAGCCCAATATTTAAGCGCACTAAATAGCCATCTTTAGGTAAATTGGTATGTGTTCGATAAGCTTGTCCAACAGGTAAAATCAAACTTTCAAACCCACCCCAAGACAAACCAATATGAAATAATTGCAACGAATCAAAGAATTTTTGCACATATGAAGGTTTAGATTCTTTTAAATAAAAAGCGAATACTCCAGATGAACCATGAAAATCTCTCAACCACAAATCATGATAAGGACTTGTTTCTAAAGCAGGATGAAGCACTTCTTTAATAGCCGGATGTGTTGCTAGAAATCGGGCAATAGTTAAAGCACTATCTTGATGCTGCTTTAACCTTACCGCCAAACTTCGCAAGCCACGTGATGCCAAATAAATGTCGTCTGGGCTTGTGGTCTCACCAAACAAATGACCTGTTTTAGTGAGTTGTTCGTATGTTTCGGCATTTGCAGTAGCCACACCCATGAGTATGTCAGAATGGCCACCAATGTATTTGGTTACGGACTGAATAGATATATCAGCACCATGCTTTAATGGTTGAAAAAGTAATGGCGTTGCCCAAGAGTTATCGACTAATACTTTTGCGCCGTATTGATGACTAATTGCAGAAATCGCTGCAACATCACTCAATTCAAATGTCATTGAACCAGGTGACTCAATAAACACCGCAGTGGTACGATCATTAATTTTTTCGGTTAATGCTTCAAGGCTGGTAGAGTCAAAATATTCAACACTTACCCCCATTTGGACCAATATATTGTCAGCAAAATTTCGTGTTGGGCCATAGATATTATCGGCAATCAAGACATGACTATTTGCCTCTACAAAAGCCATAAGTGCATGTGTACATGCCGACAATCCAGATGGAAATACCATACTACCCGCACCACCTTCAAGCACACTGATTGCACTTTCAAAAGATTTAGCTGTTGCGGCGCCGAAACGGCCATAATGTCGATATACCCCACCATTTCGCTTAAATTCTTCCCACTCACTAAAGCTATTTACAACAATAGTAGAACCACGAAAAACAGGTGTGTTGACTAGACCATCAAAACGCTCGGGTGTTCGTCCTAAATTAATGACATCTGTACTGAATTGATTCACTTTTATATTCCGAGAAACATATCAACTTTATTACCAATTCATGATAGTGATGTTTCCATGGATATAAATTTTAATTTTTTCTACTTTTTATCTTTAAATTAGATTTATATTTCCTATTTTTACTTAAAATTAGAATTTAAATCCGATATTTATTTCTTAGGGTAAAATATTATTTTATAACGCTCTATGCATTGGTCTACTTGTTGTTCGAACTAGCTCTTATGAAAGGTACTTCTCACACTATCCTTCATCTATGATTTGCTGGATACGCTTTTGGTAATTATTTAAAAAATCATGTGTCACACGGAAATGTTCCGTTTGTTCATACTGGATTTCACGAATCCCTGTGTCAGAAAATTGATAGATTTTAGCGTTAGGGTAAGCTAGTAAAATTGGGGAATGCGTTGCAATAATGAGTTGTGACTGGTTTTTGCATAATTCATGAATAGCCGACAACGCTACAAATTGCATGGTAGGTGAAAGAGCAGCTTCAGGTTCATCTAATAAATAAAGCCCCTCACCTTGTAGTTTATGAGTGAGCAACTTTAAAAAACTTTCACCATGAGAACAAGCATGGATATTGCCACCATAACTTTTTACATAGTTCAATTCATTCATATATGTGCCAATATTGTAATAACTCTCAGCTCTTAAAAAATAATAGTCTTTCGGCTTTTTAAAGCTTTTAATCATTCTTAAATACTGAAATAAATTTGATGAACTACTGGCTGAATTAAGCCGCACGTTTAGAGTGCCGCCTTCTTCGGACAAGCCAAGTGCCAAAGCGATGGCTTCCATAATAGTCGACTTACCAGAACCATTTTCGCCAACAAAAAAAGTAACGTCTGGATGGAAGGTTAATTGTTCAATATCATTAACGGCTGGTATCGAAAATGGATAAATTGACCAGTCTGCCTGCATATTTGCTTTAATTTGTACCGAACGTAAATAAGGTTTAGCTTGTAGCATTTTGGCTGGTCCTTAATTTTTAATAGGATCTTCAGTTTTTATTAGAAAAAATTTAAAGGAAGTTCTGTCGTATATTTAATTTGCTCCATGGCAAAACTCGAACTCACATCAGCCAACCCTTTAATTTCAATTAATTTTTTATAAACTTTATCGTATTCAGCAACATCCGATACGGCGACTTTAAGTAAATAATCTGTTTCCCCTGCCATTCTATACACTTCAATCACTTCATCTATGTTATAGATATGAGAGTGGAATTTCTCAATCCACTCAATATTGTGTTGTGCAGTTTTAATAAACACCATCACAATCACATTAATGTTGAGTTTTTTACGATCTAGCAAAGCGACTTTTGCACGAATAATCCCTTCTTCTTCCATCTTATGTATTCTGCGCCAGCAAGCCGTATTACTTAATCCCACTTTTTCAGCAATATCACCGATTGCCAATGTGCAGTCCTTCTGTAGAAGATCTAATATTACACGGTCATATTTATCTAAATTTAACTTCATACCTTCAAGCTTCTCTGCACTATGTATTTGCAATAAATCAAATCAATAAACAACATATTAAATTATTATTCTAATTTTAATAAAAAGATATTTACCCTACATTTTAAACAATCACCTCATATTCGAAATGCATTTATTTCTAGTGTCCATCTAACAATCTATTTTTAAAGCTTGAAAGTTGAGATGAGCTTTTATTATTATCTTGTACATATTCGGTACAATAAAAGAGACAAGAAAAATGCCAAATCAATTTGATGCTGTTTCTATAACAAAAAAAGCGAATGTTCATTACGAGGGACACTCCATTAGTCATGTTATTGAACTTGAAGATGGTACAAAAAAGACTTTAGGGGTGATTCTTCCCACAGAAAAAGCTCTAACTTTTAAAACCCACGTTTCGGAACGCATTGAGATCATTTCGGGTAAATGCAGTGTTCAAATTGGCGATGATCCGGAGACTAAAATCTATTCAAGTGGTGAATCTTTTAAGGTTCCAGAAAATAGTAAATTTAAAATTATTACAGATGAAGTGATTGATTACGTCTGCCATTTAGAATGAATCAACATTACAAAGTCATACCTTTCATAGGATGTGTTTTTTCTATGAACCTTCCTATCTTTTTTAAAAATTAGACAACATTAAGTTTAAATTTTCAGTACCTAAGCATTGTTACGATTATCTATAAGCTTCCACCACCATCCACATTGAGAACTTGGCCGGTAATAAAACCTGCATGATCTGACAGTAAAAAGATAATCTAATTAAAAAGTTAAATTATTATTAATTTTTCCCACCCCTTTATTCACTCCAAACCATTGCAAATGAGTCTCATTTATATATACTTTACTCACTTTTTTTGAGTCTAGTCGGCACTCTTGTTTGTTCGCTTGAATAGTCGCTCTTTTTAGCCTTTCACGATTTTTATATCACTTAGGTATACTTATGTTTGCTTTCTCCCCGCGTAAAAATTTAATTACTGTTGAAATTTTAAAACATAGTAGCCCATTACTTTTATCGCTCATTCCAATGATGTCTTGGGCAGAAGCAACCGCAATTCAACCGGCACAACTAGAAACGATTAAGGTTCAGGCTGAAGCAGACACAAGTTATATCGCAACACAAACGGCGTCGACGCTAAGAGGCAAACAAAAAAATCTAGAAAGCCCGCAAACTGTAAACGTTGTATCTAAGCAATACATGAAAGATTATTTACCTGCAAACTTGGACAATGCACTGACCCAAGTCAGCGGCATTACGCAGGGTAATACTTTAGGGGGTACACAAGACACCGTAATGAAACGCGGTTTTGGTGATAACCGTGACGGTTCAGTTACCGTAAATGGTATGCCAATTGTGCAAGGCCGAACCATGAATGCGGCCGTTGAACAAGTTGAAGTCTTAAAAGGTCCATCTTCATTACTCTATGGCATTATGGACCCGGGTGGTGTGATCAATGTCATTACAAAGAAACCTGAGACGACACAGAAAACTGAACTTTCCGTTTACGGTTCAAGCTTTGCAGCAGGTAAAAATGGCTTAGGTGCAAGCATAGATACTACAGGTGCAATTGGTGACAGTAACTTTGCTTATCGCTTTATTGCCGATCATTCTGACGCCGACTATTGGCGTAATTTTGGTAATCTCAAACAGACTTTAATTGCTCCGTCTGTAGCATGGGATAATGGTCAAACTAAAGTGAACCTGAGTTATCAATATCGTCACTTTGATGTACCTTTTGACCGTTCTACCGTTTTTGACCCGAAAACCAACAAAGCCCTACCGATCTCTAAATACCAACGTCTAGATGAAGCATTTAACCAAATGAAAGGCGAAGATCATTTGGCGCAGTTGTTAATTGACCACCAAATTAATGATAACTGGTCAGCTCACTTTGGTTATACCTACAACTACGAAACTTATGATGCCAACCAGTTACGCATAATCGATTTAGATACTACCAATCACATCGTTACACGCAGTACCGATGCGACCTTAAATGCACAGAGCGTAGATAGTAATGCTCAAGCTTATATCAATGGTTCAACCAACCTGTTCGGTTTAAAACATGATATTCAATTCGGTTCAGACATCGAATACCGTAAATATTTCCGTCCAGATATGGTTCGTGGCAGCACCTCGACATTAGATTATTTAAATCCAAGTTTTGGTACTGTTGAAGCATCTCGTGAGATCAGTGATAAAGATAGTGATCAAACCGATAAACTGCATACCTATGGTTTTTATGTACAAGATGCAATTCACCTAAATGAAAAATGGATTGCTGTACTTGGTGGACGTTACCTGAACTATCAGCAAAAGGCTGGACGTGGCAGACCGTTTAAAGAAAACACCAACACCAATGATGATGCTTGGCTCCCACATGCAGGTTTGGTTTATAAATGGAATGATCAGCTTTCATTCTATGGCAGTTATACCGAGTCACTCAAACCAAATTCTTCAATTGCGCCTTTGGGTGGCGATGCGGTTATTGACTCTGATGTTCAACCTGAACAAGCCAAGTCTTATGAAGTGGGTGCAAAATATGAGTTAAATGACCGTATTAAAGCCAACTTTGCGCTCTACGATATTAAAAAACGTAATGTTCTAGCCAAAATCACCAACCCATCAACCAAAGCAGTCGAACTACACACTACTGGTGCCGTGCGTTCTAAAGGTGCTGAACTCGACTTGACAGGACGTGTGACCGATCAGCTTGATGCGACCCTTACCTATGCCTATACAGATGCGAAAGTAACTGAAGATGAAAGTGGCCTTGAGGGCAATCGCTTAAATAATGTAGCGAAAAATACTGCATCTTTGGCACTAGCGTATAACTATGGCGAACTTTACAACGGTAATTTACGTTTTGGTATAAGCGGTAATTATGTTGGTAAACGTGCTGGGGATTCAAAAAACACCTTCGATCTACCTGACTATACTCTTGCCAATGCCTTTGTGAGTTATGACACTACTATTGCTAAACAAGCGGTCACTTTCCAATTTAATTTAAACAATATCTTTGACACCACTTACTACACAGCCAGCGTAAGTAATGTGACAGTATCTCAAGGTGACTCTCGCCAAGCGGTATTACGTGCAACCTTTAAATTTTAAAACATGGGATTAGAGCAGTGCCTAAATCGCTGCTCTTTTAAAATCAATATGAAAAAGCTTCTTTCTATCGTAGTGTTGATTGGCACATTGTTTAGCTCTGCTGTTTATGCTCAAACGCGAATTGCCCTCATCTCTCAAGTTAAAGGCGCATCGGCGAGTACAGACATTGCGATTCAAAAATACTTGCAAAGCAAGGGCTATCAAGTTGAGGTGTTAGATCAATCTGTTTCACCAAACAGTTTAAAGAACACAGATTTAGTCATTATCTCTTCTACTGTTGCTTCTAAAAACCTTCAATCTGGTTGGCGTCAACTTCCCCTTCCAATCATGACATGGGAAAACGACTACCTTGATGATTTGGCTATGACCGGTAAACGTATTAATACCGATTTTGGCGAAGTCGAGAAAGAACGTTATTTGTGGCTAGTCAATGCACCGCATCCCCTCTCTGCACAGCTTCCTGCTGGAACTCGCAATGTATATAAGGCTCAAGCGCCTATGAGTTGGGGCAAGCCCGGTTTAGGTGCCACCATTATTGCAACGATTTATGGTCAACCTGAAAAAGTAGCCATTTGGGGATATGAGAAAGGTGCAACAATGGATTATGAATCTTTAGCGCCTGCAAAGCGTCTTATGTTCTTCCTTAACAATGACACCTTTACCAATCTATCTGACGATGGTTTAAAGCTGTTTGATGCCTCAATTCAATGGCTTACCCATAAATAAAACCATTTATGATGCAGCTCTCAGGGTTTTTATAACACTTTGGCGAGCTGCAATTAATAAACAACATTTACCCGCACCCAATCCTCATACTTTGTAGCCTGAACATTGGTACTTGATGTAATTACCCCATGTATAGGAATATTTTCTTTCATTCCCGTTGCAACACCTGAGTGTATTTTACTTCCTGCCCCGCCCCAAATTTGAGTATGACCAGCATCCTGATACAACACATATGCCACAGAAGCTGTGCTTGCAGCAGACTTAAGCTCAAAGTTATTGTCTGAGGTGACGGCGACTTGATACGGTGTATTTTTGCTGCATTGGACAGAGACATCGGTTCTTGTGGCTGAAACTGGCTGCGCACGTACAACTGTACCAAAATCTAGATTTCCTTGGGTTGAAACTTCGCAAGTATCTACAATGGTTAAACTCACCTTTAATGAGGTAGATGCATTTCCAGCATGTGCGCTATTTATTATCAGCATTCCCATTAGGGAAAATAAGGCGTACTTAATGACTTTCATTTCTTCTCCTTATCTTTTTTTGTTCTATTTTCTACTCATCTTTATATTGTCATTATTCTGTTTTACTAAAGAAACAGTTTCAGGGTCTTTTAGTTATAAAACTTAATATCGCCTACTGTCAATCGATAATAATCACATGATTTTCATATTAATCTTATAATTTGTGATGAATTAAACGTAATTTATTTAGTTTAAAAAGTAGTTAATATTTTTTATTTCTATTAATTGTCTACACCAATCTATCTAATGATGAATTGAAAATTTGAGATGCCTCAGTTCAATAGCTAATTAACAAATAAGACCTTTTGTACAGCTCTACCTGTTTTCATTCAATGTATCGTGTTGAGGCGCACAAGAAACATTTCATTCACGACAAAACAATTAAGAGAAAAATATTATTTTATTTTAAAAACAGATATATAACTTAATACTTGAAGAGCAAATATAAAGGTAAAAAATGAAATCCAGTTATAATTATCAACTAAATAAGATCCAACTGGTACAGATACCAAAATTAAAAGCATAGACAAAGATGTCAAAATAGAAAATTTAAATGATGACCTAGCACTATTAACAGCTTGCATTAAATAATTGGAAAAAGAATAAGTAACAAAGCTAGATGAAACAATATTGAGTGAGAACAAGACAAGTAAATAAACTTTATTAATTTCATTATAAAAACTTACATAGATAAAGAACAACAAGGTTAATGATTTCAGTAACAAAGAAAACAACATTATATAATTTGCTGGAAATTTACTACTCATCCGTCCCCAAGCATAACCACAAAATACAACAGCAAGTAGCGGTAAAACAGTATTAACCACACCAAAAAACTCAAGAGTTAGCTCAAACTTTTTAATAAAAAATATGATCACAAAAGAAGATAAGGTTAAATCAAAAAGCTTATAAAATGTTGAATAAAAAAATAATTTACTTATATCAGAAAGAACAGAAAACGAATCTTTTAAATTGTATAGACTAGTTTTCACAATAAAAAATAAAGAGATCGGTGGTAAAAACATTAAAAAATAGAATAAGTTTTCCCGACTAAATTTCCAAAAATCGCTTAACTTATTAACAGTAAAAACTATAAAAAAAATCAGAAAAATCAAAGAGGAAAATACAAATAAGTGGCTTAAACTTCCTTGGAAGGTTTTATTAAAAATAAATAGAACTGCCCCACCTGCAAAAATAGAAGAAATTCTCCACCCAAAAATGTAATAAGACAATAAAGAGCTACGCTCTTCATCTGTAAAATTTTTAATTAAGTTTGCATCTGTCAAGATATCAAAACATGCTCCCAAGAATGCTAAATTGATTAACATTATAATAAAAACAATACTATATAAATCCGAAAAGAGGATTAATAAAAAGAAGCTAAAGCTTATTAAAATTATAAATATGGATATTAAAAATTTGATAGATGATTTATCAACTGAATCGGCAAAGCCACTCCATAAAAATTTAAAAGAATAAGGCAGTAAGGCAAATACCATCGTAGAGATAAAAGAAACTGGATAGCCCAAATGAGTGAAAGCTGCTTGAAGTGTAACTGTTAAAAAGCAATATATATAACCAGACAAAAACCCGAAAAATGCTAAATTTAAATTATTCATAAAATACAACCAGTTAACCACTCCATTTAACAAAGAGAACTATTTAAAAATAATTCTTTTTTAATTTTTTAAAAATATATTTATATCCACATTTATCAACTTATATTATTTTTTTAGTTTTTTTAAATTTTTATATTATATTTTTGTATTTCTTTAAACATTATAAATTAATTTTCTTCAGGTTTTACTTTTCTAAATATTTTAGAAAACCATTGATGATGAAACCCATCAACCTAGAGCTTTGGTAAAGTTTAACGAAGATAAAAACGGTCTACTCACTGCAAATATTGAAAAAATCCTTGTTACAAGTGAAGCCAATAAATGTACGATGTGTGAAGGTACTTATAAAAACAAATCTTTAATTGGTTTAACCATTGTCAAAAATTTAAAAAATGTTGGTCAAAACAAATATGACAAAGGGTCTATTCTTGACCCACAGTCAGACACAACCTATCGCTTTAGTGTAACTGTATCACCAGATGGCGAAAAACTTACCGCGCGTGGCTATATTGGTATTTCTGCAATTGGTCGAAACCAAACATGGTACCGAGTTAAATAATTCATGAAGTAGCTTTTGACCAACACCCTGTAGCTACTCACCGATCATAAATACGGTCTATATGTAATGTAAAAATTATGTAGTAGACAGTGTTATGATCGGTACTTAGCCTGAATGATCAGTGTGATAATCACGAATAACGAAGGTATTGCAGCAATCACAAACAAATGGGTAATGACCAGAAATTGAGAAAGATACCCACCAAATAACGGCCCAATAACTGAACCCAAACGGGCAATTCCAATACTCCAACCTACCCCTGTAGTACGAAGTGAAACTGGGTAATAACTGGCAGACAGAGCATTAATGGCAGGTTGTCCACCAACAATGGCAAAGCCAGCAATAAAAATAATAATAAACAATAAAACGATATGGCTAACAGCATAGCCAATTAAAGCAACACTAATTACTGCGACCAAAAAAACAGGAATTAATACTTTATAAAATCCAGTCTTATCAATTTTAAGGCCCATCACAACACTACCAATCGTACCGCCTAATTGTAGGGTGGATCCGATCATTAATGCCTGATTCAATGAAAGTCCTGACTCTTTAGCCAAAGTCGGTAGCCAGTTCGACAGGAAATAAAGGCTGATCATATTTAAAATACTGATGATCCAGATGGAATAGGTAAAAAGCGCACGCTTATTTTTAAACAACTCTAGCGGCGACTTTTTAACCTCAACTTCAGTGTTATTAATGATTTTTATTTCTGAATTAAACGTTAATGCGGGATAAAACTTCTTTAACCAAAATAAAATTTTAGGAGTGTTTTTGCTATTTTCACTCAAAAAATATAAAGACTCTGGCATTTTAAAGAATGTAATAAAGAAAATAATTAAAGGGATAATTCCGCCAAAATAGAAAATCGACTGCCAACCGCCCCAAGGGACCAATAAGGCTGATATACCGCCCCCTAGCATTGCCCCAACCGTATAGCCACAAGATATAACCATCATGGTAAAAATACGAGATTTATATGGAACAATTTCGGAGCTATAAGCCATCACATTTGGCATGATACCGCCTAAAAAAACTCCTGTAATAAAGCGAATTACGGTCAATTGCTCGATATTGCCTACATGTGGTGTTAACAACATTAATATCGAAAACATAAAGGTTGAGATGAGCAGTATAGGACGGCGGCCAAACCGATCAGAAAGTGAACTTAATAAAAATGATCCGACAAATAAGCCAAATAAGCTTGCGCTAAACACAACGCCGAGCATGGTTTTTTGAACACCCCAGTCTTCTATGATCATTGGAGCTGCGTAAGCCATGGACTGGATGTCATAACCATCCATAATCATTAGCAATAAACAAGTGACCAGAATAAATTTTTGATAACGCCCAACTTTCTGCTGATTGATCAAATCACTTAATGCAACTTCTTTCATGGTATTCCTTTCTCCATGACGCGCTTTAAATTAATTCCATTTTTACGATATACGTAATCGACTTACGATTAGCGTAAATAAAATAACACACCTCATCTCACGGCGTCTATGGTCTGCTCATCTCATAACAATCAAGCAAACCATATTCCCCTTTATTTAAATAACTCGTTTACTTCAAACAAATAGGTTTAAAAAAGCAGTCCATCGCTGCATTCCTGTTTTCCACACTATCTGTACTTAAAAACTCAAACATTAAGCCATCTATTAAGTTTAAAACCATGTCGGCATCGGGTTTTAACACACTCATTTCTAAGCTAAAAATTAGTTCAAAAATTTCACGGGTCAGCCATTTTCTATACTCAACTGCCATACGATAAGCCTGCGGGTAAACCACTTTAATTTCAAAAAAAGCCTTAAGTAATAAGTGGTACAGGCTGTTAGAGTTAACATGTAAAACCACGATTTCTTTGAGCTTATCAATGGGTGTGCGGTAATGGCTTGAGTAAATAATGGCGAGTACTTCTTCTTTGAGTAAACTTTTCTGAAAGGCAATACACATTTCAATCAGCCCTTCTTTTGAACGAAAATAGTTATATAGCGTCGCCTTGGGTACTTCGCACTGTTTGGCAATCAGATCTACACCTGCTGTGTGAAAGCCATAAGTGGTAAATAGACCAATAGCCGTTCGAATAATATGTAATTTTTTGGAAGAGATTTCTAAATAATTTGGCATAGTTTTACCGTTATAAATTCTTGTTGTTTCTAAACGAGATACTTTTTTGGGAGAAAAAAGGCACAGCAAAGCCATAAAGACTGTGCTTGGCACATCTCAAGTTCTGTTGTTGCTAAGTTTTAAATAAAAATGACTTACGGCCTGAAAACCTGAGGGCGTTCAAGCTGCTTTAATTTTTAAGCGGTGTCGTTATAGCTTTTGGCATGGGCTGCCAAGAAATAATGGATGTGCAAAGCCAACTCCTTTTTATTGGGAGTTCTGCCAGACATTAAAATTATGGTGGCAGAACGGAAGAGGGTTAGCAGACTGGTGAAAGATATAACCAGCACACCCGAAGGTGTCCCTCTCCCGTCCTACCGCTACGGGAGGAGACTAGGAGTTTACACATAAGAGTATCCCTCAGACGGAATAACTCTGATGCGATCTTTCATCACGGTCTGCTAAAACCGACTGGCAATGTGGCCAGCAGGCAAAGAATAGTGTCCAAGCTTCTTACAGTCAAGCACACAAAATGACATTTGCTTTAAAATAACGCATTAAAAAGTAAGGATAAATAATGAATAAGATATTGTTAAATTGGAGTTTATAAAGTGGTGAGATCAAGCCATAAAAAATCCCGCAGCCTATTGCGGGATTTTTGTAGTGAGTTGAATTACATATGACCACGTCCGTGGCTATGCATATCAGACCCATGATCGCCATGGGCTTTATTATGATAGTAGCCCTTACCATGATGATTACCACGATAAGCATAAGCTTTACCATAATGACTGCCGTGATAAGCATGTCCATAACCATGATGTGAGCCGTGGTAAGCGTGGCCTTTTGCAAAGGTTGGAGCAGAAAGCGCGATGACTAATGCGGCGAAAATATACTTAATGTACTTCATAATAAATTCCTTTTTATTGTAGTACTGGAATTTAAAGTAATACATAAATGTATAACTCGTATCAATAGATGATCTGTACTGGAGTGTAAAGTTTACTAAGCAAAAATAGGCTTACTTATTCGTTTTTAACCCAATAAAAAAAACCGCGATTAGACGGTTTTTTATAAGTACACTCAACCATTACTTTTTCACAGTTTTGGTAAATGCTTCTGAATTAAAATAGTCGGTAATTTCTTCGCCTTCATTTAAAAACTTTTCCTTTGGAACAGTTAAAAAATCTAGTTCTGATTCGAGACTAATAAATTCAGGAATATATTTCTTAATTGGTGGTGGAGGTTTGGGCCCACCCTCCGTAATTTTTTCAACAAATCCAGCTAGCCATAAAATATATTCGTCTTCCATACTATGGTGTGGAATAAGGCTAACATCTATTTTTACTTTACATTCACTTAACGGTTTTGTTAAAGCTTCTTCGAAATCAATGTAGTTATACTTTAATTTGAATACACTCCCCGTGATCTCTTTACGTATAAAAATCATTAAATTATTAAGATTTTCAATAGTGTCATCTGAAAAAAGCTCAACGTCTTTAACTTTCCTATACACACTTTCTGCAATAGCTAAGTATTGTGGCATTAAGGTTTTTCCTTATCTTTGAAGCGGTGTTAGGTGTCTTTCAAAGTAAGTATGCTTCAAGTTATATTTCAACTTGTAATCTTATGTAACAACAAGCAACTATTGTTAATTATTTGTTAAAATTTAGTTAATAAATGACCATTTTTTGTTTTGCTTTAAGCTTTTTTTAATTTTGTAATATAAAAAAAGCACATATAACATTGGATTGCGTGATTTTTATCATTAATAAAATAATATACCTTTATCTTCTATACTTTCTATTAATTAATTTTTCAACTACTTATGAAAATATGGCAACTGTTTAATAAAGTCATTTAAAGGCATCGGACAGCCCCATAAATAGCCCTGAAATTCAGTACAGCCATTACTTTTAAAAGCGTTAAATTGTTCAGTCGTTTCTATTCCTTCTACAAGCACACGAAGGTTTAAGTCTAAACCGATTTTAATAATACCTGTGACCAGTTTATTGCTACGCTTATCATCCAAAGCAGCTTGTACAAAACTTCGATCAATCTTGATTTGACTCATAGGCATTTTTTGTAAATAGCTTAAAGATGAGTACCCTGTACCAAAATCATCAAGTGAAAGCTGAATGCCATGTCTAGACAAGAAATTCATTTTTTCGATCATGCTTGCACAATTATTTAAGGCAATATTTTCAGTAATTTCTAAAATGAGCCGAGATGGATTTATGTCATATTTTTGAACCATACCTATCACGGTTTGCTCAAAAAGCGGCTGCATAAAATGATCGGCGCTAATATTAATTGAAAGTGTAAGATCTTTAGTTTCTTCTTTTTTGCTCCAGTCTTGCAAAACTTTGCAGGCTTCAACTAATACCCATTCTCCTATCTCTGGCATTAACCCAAACGTTTGTGCTGCCGGAATAAAGTCTTGAGTAGGTATAAATCCTAAAGTTGGATGGTGCCATCTTAACAGGGCTTCAGCACCTATTAGCGTTTCAGATGAATTGATTTGCGGTTGATAAAAAAGTTCAAACTGTTCTTTAGCAAGTGCCGAACGTAAGTCATGTACCATGCTATTTTCGATTTGTATCTCTAATTGCATGGTATAAATTGAAATACAAATCATCAGCGTAGCAACACCAGTTGCAATCCATCCGCCATGATTACGAATATCTTCAGGTAAAGGTGCTGCACTATTGAGAGTAAAAGAGGTCGCGCTAAAAAATATAAAGCATCCAATCGACAATAAAATTAAAAGAATTTGTAAAAAGCTTGGGTCTCTGCGGTAATTTAAATACCCCAATATTGCTCCGGCTGGTAAAAACAAGTGAGCGACTTGAGGGCGATGAGGTGTAGCAATATCAAAAAATAAGCAAAAGATGACCGGAAAAACCAGTAAAACCATTTGCGATAAAAGTATGCCCGCTGAAATCCGGTTTATATAAATGAGAAAAAGACTAAATATGGAAATTAATGTGAAAGTGATATCTATGTAAACAATGAGCCATAGGTTTGCAAATGCAAAATAAATAGTCCAAAACAAACAAAAAATAATACAAATGAAGATATTGGCTTTGGCTGCAATTGTAAGCTGTTGGTCCTTTACAGTACGGTAATTTTTTTTGCGTTTTTTAAAGTAAGACGAAGCTATCATAAATAAATCAACCGTAAAATATTTCTTCAAAGACCCCCAACTTGGTCATTGATACTCCATTTCAATGTTTACCAATAAAGCGTAATATTTTCGTCCTTTATTATTTGTAATCATTATTTTGATATTAGGTATTATTCTATCGTAGTAGTAAAGCCTATTAGGTCACTTGAACGATACTGCTTTTTAAACACCTTATAATTTTAAAGTATCATGATCTAACGATACATGCCTCTGCGAGTTAGGTACAGTCCCTAACTCGTGAAAAATTAGGCGAATTCTAAAGAATTTTCTGTATTGTCATCTTTATCCCCCACCGTGAGCGCATAAGCTGACCTGCCATATAGGCATAAAAATAGCTGGATCGGCTGCAAAACCGTCCAGCTCATGAATGTGTGTTAGAGATAAATCACAACAAGAATTGCAAAAACACCGTACAGCGCACTGACTGCAACCAATGATCGATCATCGACTGCACCACGGCGGAATAAATTCCACAGGAACACAATGGCTAGCGCAGTAATAATGCCAGATGCTAATAGCAATGTATCAAAGCGCCACGGCGTAAAGAAAATACCTAATGCACTTGGTATGGTGGCCTGAATCATCATGGCACCAGAAATATTCGCTAAAGCCAAACGTTCTTTACCTTGGCGCACCCAAATCAACGCATTCATAATTTCGGGTAATTCGGTCGCAACCGGACTAAGCAACAAAGCAACCAGATGCGGTGGCCAACTTAATGCTGTACCAATCGCTTCAAGCTGAGCAACAAAAGTATGTGAAGCGATACTAATCACGACTAAAGCCAGCAGTACTTGCAGACCAGCCCACCCTAGAGATGGTTCGGCGGTATTTGGACGAAACTTGAGAGGTTCAAGTTCTTCTTCATCGGCAGATGTGTCAGCTTCCTTAATCTCACGCCAAACATAAGCTGCATAAGCTGCTAAAAATAGCACACCTAACCACGGCTTAATGGCAAATGCGACTAAACCAAGTGCTACTTTTAAAACAAAGATGACAAGAAAAGAGACTTGGTCTCGGCTTAAACGGACGTAATCAACTTGTACTTTATGTGAAGTTCGAGCTAACTTTTTACGATGAAGAATTAATACCAGACCGACTACGGCATAACCTAAAGTCGCTAGAACCAATGGGCCACCCATTGCAGCTCCAACACCAAGATCTTTTTGCTCTGGGGTATTACCAAATACGACCGCCATGAAAGTGACTGCACTTTCAGGTAAGGCTGTACCGAAAGCTGCGAGTACGGAACCTACTGCAGTTGCACCTAGATTAAGGCGCTTACCGAACCATTCGATACCATTGACGAAATATTCACAGGCGAGATAAATCGCTGCGGCGGACACAAAGAATAAGATAAAAGTGAGGAGCATAGGAATAGTTCCAGCCGGGCGAATAAGAAACCATTGGCGCGTCAACACGCCTCGCCCGACTAGCAAAGCACGTTGCGGCCAAAGGTCTCGCCTAGCTCATACTGTATATACAGTGGCTGAACACGCCATGAGATACTCATCTCAAGTTTGTTGACGTGGTCTTCCTAGCTGGGTACTAGGAATGGCTACTCCCCAATGACAATGGGTGAAGTTTACCAGTGATTTAAACGTAACTCTACAAAGATAGTCAGACAAAATCACAAGAGCTTATAAAAAGACATGAAAACGTTTAGCCAGTTTCTTTTGCAGAACAATCACAAGAACTGGGAACCCTGCTGCTGAAATTGCACATATCGCTAGTAACGTATTTACACTTTGTGGCGTCATACCCTGTTCAGGCAATAAAAAAGCAGATAAGAAAAATGCAACGGTTGTCATTAAATACATGATGGATGTCTGTAATGAAGAAAATCCAGCTCGTTGTTGGTCGTTAGGAAACTGAATCGTAAGCACTGAACATGACACCAAACGGCTGTAAGATGCACCGAGAAATAAACCAATAAATAACGCTGCATGCTGATAGCCTAGTATTGGTATTAGCAAACTCAGTATAAAAACAATGGTTGAACCTGTACCCAGCACTAAAGCAGAAAAACGAGAAGTTAATACTCCTGTAATTTTTGTAGATAGGTAACCTATAACACCTCCACTGAAAAAAAGCCAAGGCAATAGATTTTGTGAAGCACCCAACTGCTGAATCATTAAGGGTGCCAAAATAGGAATAATCAGCATAGGACTAAACTGTACGAGTGCATTAGCAGAGGCGAACAATAATGTGTTCATATCCAGAGGCAGCGCACGAGGCGTATCTAAATAGACTTGGTCTTTGGGTATAATGGATACAATTAATGGCAATACCAACACACACAATGCACTTATGAGCCACAAAGCCACATGCCATCCATAGTGAGTGCATAGAAATAATATGGTGGGCATTCCGACAATACTTACTATTGAAAATGATGCAATCACCGTCGCTAACATTTTCCCCCGTAAATTAGGCAGTGCGTTGTTTATTAATATACTTATACCCACTCCCATTGTGGTACCGCCGACCAACCCTGCACAAAATCGAAGTACAAGTAGCAGACTAAAACTGGATGTACAGGTAGTCAAAAGTGTGAGTAGACCTAGTAGCGCCATATTAATAATCAAAAACCGCTTTTTATTGAAATGATCAATCCAGTAAAAAGCAATAAGTCCTGAAAGAACGGCGCCAAGCGTATACATCCCTGAAACATAACCTGAGAATGATACTGGCACTGCGAAATCTGTCGCCATAAAAACAAAAATAGGATTGAACACCATATATTCCAGTGCATTCGTGAACTGGACGAAAGCAATTACAGTGGCTATCCGCATGAGGACTTTATAATTAAACGTCTGTGTGGCTAGGGACATCGCAGTAACCTATAGATAAAAGATGTCCGAGTTTAACTACTATCAATAGTATTGATTATATGGTAGAAATGGCTTTTATTATTATCAAATATGGGACAATTGATGCGTCCGGCTCTAGATTTTAATACCCTGAAAGTATTTATTGCTGTGGTTGAAAAAGAAAGTTTTGTGGGTGCATCGAAACTGCTTGAAATGCCAACATCAAACGTGAGTCGCTGCATTTCTCAGTTAGAAGAAAAACTCGATCTTCAGCTCATTGAGCGTAGTACTCGACATATGAAACTCACTCAAGCAGGGCAACTACTCTATACCAGAGCAAAGCCATTACTCGAAGCGCTTGAGCAAACGGAGACAGAGTTAACGTTGCGTCAAATGCAGCTTAAAGGTCCATTACGAATTTGTATTCCAAATGAAATAGGCCCTGCACTGCTAGGTTCTGTGATTGCAGAATTCGCCTGTCAGTATCCAGACTTAGAAATCAGCTGTGTCACAAATTTGTCGGGTTTTGAATCTCTGCGAGATGATTTGGATTTAGCTATTATTATTAGCCGCGGTCAGATGGATAACAGTGACTACATCGCTCGTCATCTAGTGACTATCCCTTGCACGATTGTTGCAGCCCCTTCTCTCATTCAGCGTTATGGCACCCCTACTCGTATCGAGCAATTTGAAGATTTACCCTGTATTACAACAGTCAGTGCACTCAAAGGTGCTCCTTGGCAATTTGTCAATAAAAAGGGGGAATTCGAGACCATTAAGGTTAAAGGACATTATCGAGTAAACAGCGGAGAGATGGCAGGACAAGCTGCTGTAGCAGGTATCGGTTTTGCAATTCTATCGAAACAAACTTGCCAACCCTACATTAGCGACGGACAGCTAGTCGAGATTGAGTTTGAACAAAAGGCAGCCCCTTTGCAGTTATTCGCACTGTATTCAAATCGTCGTTACTTACCCGCTAAAACAAGAGCGCTCATTGACTTCATACATCAAAAATTGAGTCATATTTCTTTATAAAATTGGGCTTTCCACAAACAAGTCCAAACCAATATATTTCACTATCTGGCTTTGAGTTTGTTTATCTAATACTGTTATACCAAAGTTATTAAAAATCATAACTTCATTACGCTTATGTTCAGCGTAATGAAGTATGAATGAGATTAATTTTGGTGATTAAAACCAAGCTTCCGGCATATTTAATGGCGTAGTTTCAATTGGATCAAGAACAGCAAGCCAACTGTAAATTTTAGGCATTTCCCAACCAAAAAAATAATCACAGGCAGCTAACTTGCCATTTAAAAAATCTGTTGCTGATGAAGTGGCTAGATTTTCATGAAGGGTTATTGCCTGATCCAGCCATAACCAGCCAACCACCAAATGTCCAAATGCTTCTAAATAATTGGCAGCGTTTGCCAATTGCATATCCATATCCTTAATAGCATGTAATGCTGCCGTTACCTCCTGAACCCGTTGCCATGTCTGAGCAAGAGTATTGGCATGGCGCTGTAATGCTGCTATTGACTGAGCTTGAGCAATTGTTTCTGTGATTTTTTCATTCAAAACGTGCATCGCTAGACCATCGTTGATCCGTGTTTTGCGTCCGAGTAAATCCATCGCCTGAATGCCAAATGTACCTTCATGAATTGGATTGAGTCGGTTGTCCCGATAGAACTGCTCTACATTGTATTCACGGGTATAACCATATCCCCCATGTACTTGAATAGCTAAATCATTTGCCATTAGTCCCCATTCTGATGACCAGCTTTTTACTACAGGTGTAAGTAAATCGAGAAGTAGTTGTGCCTTTTTCTGTTGCTCGCTATCTTCAAGAGAGTGAATATCATCTGTTAATTTTGCAGCATACAAACAAAGTGCAAGTGCTCCAGAGGCATATGATTTCTGTGCCAAAAGCATACGGCGCACATCTGCGTGTTGGATAATTGGAATTTGTGGAGAACTCGGATCACGTTCACTACGAGAGCGGCCTTGTAAACGGTTTTTTGCATAGTCCAGTGCATGCAAATAACCTGTATATCCCAAGGCGGCTGCGCCCAGACCAACTGAAATTCGGGCCTCATTCATCATATGGAACATATAAGAAAGCCCTTTGCCAGCTTCGCCCACCAGCTCACCAATAGCGCCTGGTTCTCCTTCTGGTGTATAACGACCTTCACCAAAATTTAATACACAGTTGACGGTGCCACGGTAGCCCATTTTATGGTTGATTCCGGCCAAAGCGACATCATTGCGCTCACCTATATTTCCCTGCTCATCAACTAATTTTCGAGGTACGGTAAATAGCGAAATGCCTTGAACGCCAGCAGGTAACTTCCCTTGTTCATCTGGAATTTTGGCTAGAACCAAATGCACAATATTGCTTGAAATATCGTGCTCACCACCTGAAATCCACATTTTATTGCCAAATAAACGGTAACGTCCGTCGGCTGTTGGCACTGCACGTGTCCGAATATCTCCCAAACTAGATCCGGCCTGTGGTTCAGATAAGCACATCGTACCAAAGCAGTCACCTGCAATCATGGCATCAATATATGGCTTTACTTTTTTAGGGTCTCCATGAGCCATCAATAAGTTTGCATTACCAATCGTTAAAAAAGCGTAGCCTGCCGTACCCGGATTTGCCCCCATCAGGTAAGCCATACCTGCTCGTTCAATGGTATTGGGTAAACTCATTCCGTTCCATTCGGTAGAAAAAGCTGTGCTCATCAAACCTGCATCTGCAAAGGCTTTTAAGGCGACACTTACCTCTGGGTTAACAGTTACACGCTCACCATCAAAGCTAGGTTCATGGCTATCATTTTTTTTATTGTGGGGCGCAAAAAGATCAGTTGCCAAGTCTTCATATACATTCAATACTGCCACATAATCACTACGCTCTTGCCCTGCAAAACGAGGGCGCTGATTGAGTGCTTCAATGTTAAGCCAATCAAACAGTAAGAAATCGACATCCTGTCGAGAAAGAATCATTTCATTATTCACAGGGTTCTCCCAATTAAAAATTCATCAGCGTTAACCATTCGGCAACGAGCGCTGGTTTGGGGTGGTTTTCGATTTCAACTGTTACACCTAAGGTCAACTGATAGCTTCCCGCTCTTTTTTCTATGATTTGTTTTAAGCTAAATCTTCCCCGTACACGATGTCCGCTCGGCACAGGGCTTAGAAAGCGTAAATTATTCATGCCATAGTTTACCGATGAGGTTTGTCCCTCTACAGAGGGCAATACTTCTGCCGCCATGGCCGATAGTAAAGATAAAGTCAAAAAACCATGAGCAATCGTGCCACCAAATGGAGTTTGCTTGGCTTTTTCGGTATCAATATGGATGAATTGCCAATCTCGCGTAACATCCGCAAAAGCATTAATCATGGCTTGGTCAATGGTCAACCAATCAGAGACACCTAGTTCTTTATCTTGCAAGTCAAACAGTTGCTCAATCGTCACTATGCTCATGTTAGTCCCCGCTTAAACCCGCTTTTTGCAACTCTAAATTGCCTTGCGCTGCGCCCATCGTAGGAACGATTTCATTGGTACGATCAGTAAGCTCACTTAAATGCTGGACTAAGTTATGCGCCACCTCATCGCCAGTTCCTAAATGAATGCCTTGGGTTAAGGTAATATGTGCAGCTTCAAAACTTCCGGCCCCTGCACAAATAATCATTTTATTAGGGGCTTCTTCGCTGACTAATACAGCAATCGCTGGACTAACTGCACTTGGTGCAAGTGCTTCGAGTGAGGTTTCTGGTAACAAGCCTTCCAGCATTCGGGTTGCTGCTGTTGGAGCAATGCAATTGACTCGAATGTTATATTTTTCACCTTCTAAGCCTAAGGTTTGCATTAATCCTACTAAAGCCATTTTTGCAGCACTATAGTTAGACTGACCAAAGTTTCCGTATAAACCCGATGATGATGTGGTCATGACAATACGACCATATTTTTGCTCGCGCATGATTTCCCAAACTGCTTTAGTGCAGTTCACGGCCCCCATCAAATGCACATCGATCACTAGCCGAAAATCTTCCAATGTCATTTTGCTAAAGGTTTTATCACGCAAAATGCCCGCATTATTGACTAAAATATCAATGCGTCCCCAACGAGCCATAGTGTCATCGACCATACGTTGGACTTGCTCAGCATCGGTGACTGAAGCACCATTGGCGATCGCCTCACCGCCGGCTGCAATGATTTCATCAACCACTTTCTGTGCAGCTGAAGTTGATCCGCCATTGCCATGTACATCACTGCCTAAATCATTGACTACAACTTTTGCGCCTAAACGAGCCAGTAATAGCGCATGCTCACGTCCTAAGCCTGCACCGGCACCTGTAACAATTGCAACACGGTTGGTTAAATTGATTGTCATAGTTTTTTCCTAAATAGATTTATTAATATTTTGTTCTTAATAAGTATTTAATAAGCCGTAACACCACCATCAATTGCAATAGCCTGACCTGTGAGATATGAATTTTCTTTAGCGCACATCATCAGCATCATTGCAACAACTTCACTCGGATGGGCAAGACGCTTCATCGGAGAAGCCTGTGCCAAAAAGTCTTGTTTCGCGTTCAGTTCACTGTCGAGTACCATTGGTGTAGTGGTATAAAATGGACAAATCGCATTGACCCGAATCCCTTTATTTGCATATTCCACTGCTGCTGTTTTGGTTAAACCCACGACTGCATGTTTTGCTGCCGAATAAGCTGCCAGTTTTGGAGCTGCACCTAAACCTGCAATAGAAGCAACATTTAGAATAACGCCACCACCTTGTTGTAGCATTTGTCGAATTTGATGCTTCATTCCAAAAAATACGCCTTTGGCATTTATAGCAAAACTCAAGTCCAGATCTGCCTCATTGGTATCAATAAAGCTTTTCATTGGCGGACTCATACCCGCATTATTTATACTGACATCAATTCTACCGAAATGATCCACCGCACTTTGTACCAATGCCTGTACTTCTGCTTCAAGACTAACATCACAAGCCTGCGCAACTACTTGTATACCCGCTTGTTGTAACGGTTCAACCACTGCATTCAGCCCTGCGATATTGCGGTCTCCCAAGACTAATTTTGCTCCCTGTTCTGCCAGTTGCTGGGCCAGTAGTGCACCAAATCCACTCGCCGCGCCTGTGATTAAGACCACTTGATCTGAATACTGATCGTACATTGCTACCCGTCCTTAAATGGTTAAACCACCATCAACCACAATACATTCACCATTGGTATAACTTGCTGCATCAGAGACAAGATATAAAACCGTTCCAGCCATTTCACGTGGCTCCGCATGACGGCGTAATGGGATTTCTTGCAACCAACGGTTATATACCTCTTCATTGCTAAATAGGGCGCCAGCAAATTTGGTTTTTGTTAGACCTGGGAGTATCGCATTAACACGAATCCCTAAAGGACCGCATTCTTTGGCAAACGCTTTCGTCATATTCACCACGGCTGCTTTGGTAATTGAATAAATAGCTTGGCGATCGCCTGGTTGTAATGCATTCACAGAAGCGGTGTTGACAATCGCACCGCTGCCTTGAGCTCGCATCAGTTTTCCAGCTTCAATCGACATAAAGAAATAACCACGAATATTGACCTCAACCGTTTTGTTATATGCCACAAGGTCTGTATCAAGAATGTGGCCATAGTAAGGGTTTGCTGCAGCATTATTGACTAGAATATCCAAACGCCCATGCTTAGAACGGATATGATCAAAAATAGCCGTAATATCCTCCATTGAACCTACATGACATGCAAACGCTTCTGCCTTACCACCTGCCTGAATAATTTGATCGGCAACCGCTTGGCAATCATCAATTTTTCTACTCGAGACAATGACATGTGCGCCATACTCAGCTAAAAGTTTTGCAATTTCTTCACCAATCCCACGACTTGCACCAGTTATTAATGCGATTTTTCCTGTTAAATCAAATAAATTGGTTGGCATATTTTTACTCCTGAGCTTGGTCTATTTTACTGTTGGGCTTTTAAATTCTTGTGTTTGCCTATCAGTTTTGGAAACGAGTTTTTATTTGCTATCGAACATATAAGATTGCTGGTACGACGTTTATAAACATACCCAACCTATAACAATGAATAAAATGAATTATTTGAATATTCAACTATGCATAAAATTAATATGTATTTTTCTTTTCTCTTATAAGGTTAAACTTATGTTCAAAAAAATTGTCTTTTAAGCTTAAGTTTTGTTTTCAACACATCTTTACAATGTTCAATTATTTCAATAGTTCACTACTCTTTTTTTCAATAACTCAAATTTGTTACCATTGCACCGCTGGAATGGTCTGAAAACACTTTATACTAGGGATGCTGGTTCTAAGGTTCATCCAGTTATTGTACTTTTCTTGAATTACATTCATTTTTTAAAAACTTGAAATTGGCTCATTAGCCAAAAGTAAATTTTTCGTTTTTTTAAGGGTTTTTTACGCATGAATAGCGCTGAAATCATGGCTGATCTCTCTAACCACACTCCAATGATGCAGCAATATCTCAAAGTCAAAAAAGACTATCAACATGCGTTGCTGTTTTATCGTATGGGCGACTTTTACGAACTGTTCTTTGAAGACGCTCATTTAGCAGCCAAACTTTTAGGAATTACCCTAACCCATCGTGGTAAAGCAAATGGCAACCCAATTCCAATGGCGGGCGTTCCCTACCATTCAGCCGAAGGTTATCTGGCACGTTTGGTAAAAGCAGGTCGCACTGTAGCCATTTGTGAACAAGTGGGTGAAGTCACAGGCAAAGGTCCTGTTGAGCGTAAAGTTGTTCGTATTCTTACCCCTGGTACATTAACTGACGACGCACTACTCACAAGTTATCAGTCTTCTAACCTTGTGGCGCTATGTATCCATCAAAATCAGATCGGTTTTGCTTTACTCGACTTAAGTGCGGGTATTTTTAAAGTTCAACAACAAGACTACAAACCGGAACAACTTCCAATTGAACTTGCACGCCTCATGCCAAGTGAAATTTTAATTGATGAAGATTTGGTTGACCCAAATATTATCGAACAAATTAAAAAGCATTTAGATTGCCCAGTAACCAAGCGCCCAAATGTCGATTTTAATTTAAACAACGCACAAAAAACCTTATGTGACCAGTTCTCTGTATCGACGCTTTCTGGTTTTGGTTTAGACCCGTTACCTTTGGCTAAAGCTGCTGCTGCGGCTTTAATTCACTATGCCAAAGAAACCCAAAAAACGGCGTTACCACATATTCGTTCAATTCTTTTAGAACAAAGCACTGACTTTATTGCGCTCGATCCAATCACGCGCCGTAATTTAGAAATTATTGAACCTTTGTTTGAACACGGAACTTCTTTATTCCAACTGGTGAACGACTGCCAAACCGCAATGGGTGGCCGTTTACTCAGCCGTACACTCATGCAACCTGTTCGTGATACCGCGTTGCTTGATGCCCGTTTAGATGCAATTGAACAGTTAATTCAGGGCTACCATGAAAGTCCGGTTCGTTTAGTGCTTAAAGAAATTGGTGATATTGAGCGTGTTCTTAGCCGTGTTGCGCTGGGTAGCGCACGACCACGTGACTTAGTTCAGCTTCGTCACGCTTGTGCACAAATTCCATTTTTAAGAAATGCTTTAGCACCTGTTGTACAAGCGAAGAAATCCAAGTTATTGGGACAGCTCGATCAAGAATTGGGTGACTTTAAATCGCTTCATCAACATTTAATGGCAGCCATTGTTGAAAACCCACCGGTATTACTTCGTGATGGCAATGTAATTGCAGAAGGTTACGATGCCGAACTCGATGAATTACGCCAAATTCGTGATCATGCAGGCCAATTCCTGATTGATTTAGAAATAAAAGAACGTGAACGTACCGGCATCAATACCTTAAAAATCGGTTATAACCGTGTGAGTGGTTACTACATTGAACTTACTCGCGCTCAAGCTGAACAAGCCCCTGCCGATTATATTCGCCGTCAAACATTAAAAAATGCCGAGCGCTACATTACGCCTGAACTAAAAAGCTTTGAAGATAAAGTTTTATCAAGTGAGTCTCGTGCATTAGCACGTGAAAAAGCGTTATTTGAAGCTTTACTTGAAAACCTTCGTGAAAATATTGCGCATCTACAAATGATGAGTTCAGCAATCGCGCAAATTGATGTAATTGCAAACTTTGCTCATCAAGCGCGTTTAAACAACTGGGCACGCCCTGAATTTACACCAGAAACGGGTATCAAAATTCAAGGTGGCCGTCACCCTGTGGTTGAAGCATTAAGTAAAGCGCCCTTTACACCAAATGATACGTTCCTTGATGCCCAGCACCGTATGGCAATTATTACCGGTCCAAACATGGGCGGTAAGTCTACCTTTATGCGTCAAACCGCATTAATCAGTTTGCTTGCTTACTGCGGTAGTTACGTTCCGGCACGAGCTGCCAAACTTGGTCCTATTGACCGTATTTTTACCCGTATTGGTTCAGCCGATGACTTATCGACAGGTAAATCGACCTTTATGGTTGAGATGACTGAAACTTCACAAATCTTACACCATGCAACGAATCAGTCTTTGGTTTTAATGGATGAAGTTGGCCGCGGAACGAGTACCTACGATGGTCTTTCTTTAGCATGGGCTTGCGTGGTTGACTTAACGAAGCGTGTTAAATGTCTGTGCTTGTTTGCAACTCACTATTTCGAATTGACAGAGTTAGGGAGTGAAGCAGGTATTGATAACTACCACGTTACTGCCCAAGAGTTAAATGGCAACCTGATTTTATTGCATAAAGTTCAACAAGGACCTGCAAGCCAAAGTCATGGTTTACAAGTTGCGAAATTAGCGGGTATTCCTGCTAATGTCATTAAAGAAGCTCAAAAGCGTTTACGTATTTTAGAGAAGCAACAACAGCAACACTTACAAACCAGTGTACAAGATGATTTGTTTGCAACTTTAGATTCGGAAGCTAAAACCAATACTCAAGTCATAGAGAAAGTGATTGAAATCGAAGTGCCTTCACCTGCCCTAGACTTACTTAAGCAAATTGAAGTCGACAACTTGACACCTCGCCAAGCACTTGAACAACTTTACGAGCTAAAAGCTGCGCTTAAATCATAATTATTGATTGAGCAAACATGTCTATGGGCATGTTTGCTCTTACTTTGAGGAGAATAAAATTTCTATTTTCTTAAGGCCACTACAATACAAAGAGATCGATTTAATTTGGCAACACATTAGTCGACGTGAACTGATTACCCAACTCTACATACAAAAACAAGATCAACTCGAATTAACAGATTGTTTTTATGATGTTAAAAATTGGGATGCCTATCATTTAGAAAATGACCCACCAAAATTAAAAGAACTCTATCAACAAGGTGCTTCATTTGTAGGTGCTTTTAATACGGCTGAACAGCTAGTGGGCATTAGTGTCGTATCGAATCAAATCATTACTGACTATCCCAATGCAAAATTACTGCAATATTTTTATGTCGATGCCGATCAACAAGGCCAAGGTATTGGCGCAAAGCTGATGCAAGCAGCCAAAGAGTCAACCAAGCAATTGGGCGCTCATCAACTTTATATTTCAGCCACTCCAAGTAAACGTACAGTCGACTTTTATATAAAACATGGTGCGACAGTATTAAAACATCCAGATCGAGAATTATGGGAGCTAGAACCCGAAGACATTCATTTGCTTTGTATGCTTTAAGACCCATAATTCAAGGATTTTTTAGCTATAAAAGCAGCATAAAAGCAGAATTTAAACGCAAGAGTCGTATTTACGGTATCTAATCAAATAGATACCTTGACTCAAATGACATTTAAACCCATCAGAAAAAATTTATTTAACCTTTTGTTTTTAAAAATATATTTTTATCTCAATTTTATAATCCGACCAATCTTAAGACCAGAACATTCCTTTTAATATCAAAGTTTTAACTTATCTTCATATGTATAAATAAACAATATCAATAAAAGCAATTGTTTGTTTACCCCTTTTTTGCCTAAAATAAGCTATTCGAAATGAAACCATATTTTTTAGGTAGCTGTCGCCATGACCTTTGTTGTCACTGAAAATTGTATTAAATGTAAATACCAAGATTGCGTAGAAGTTTGTCCTGTAGACTGTTTTTACGAAGGTCCGAATTTCCTAGTGATTAATCCGGATGAATGTATTGACTGCGCATTATGTGAACCAGAATGCCCTGCAAATGCAATTTTCTCTGAAGATGAGTTACCAGAAGGTCAGGAAGTATTTATTGAGTTAAATGCTGAACTTTCTCAAAAATGGCCTAACATTACTCAAATTGGCGATCAACCTGCTGACCGTGAAGAATGGAACGGCAAACCAGATAAGTTACAGTATCTAGAAAAATAATTTCAAAAAAAGATCAGCAACCGCTGATCTTTTTTTATACCCTATTCAAACATTTCATTGCAAATTCCTCGTAATTTGTGCACTGTTTTGCATTAAAATAGGCGCAATATTTATTAAGCTTTTGATTTTTCTTATGCGGAAGTTTTTGCAGAGTCTGCTGCCCCTATGCATAATCCCTGCGGTTATGGTAGGTTGCGCCAGCTCTCCCCAACACACAACAACAGGCAAAACCTCTCCAAGTGGTAAACGCATCTTTATTCCTCAAGAACGCGTTATTATCGAACGTCCAATTCCACCTAAAGTTGAGCCTGCTTCTTATCGTGCTTGGTTAAATACTGGCGATCATTATGAACGTGTACGCGAATACGAAAAATTTCTAGCGCGTCATGATGTTGCTGGCATCGTACCAAGTTTTGAATTATTAAGATCAGCTCGCGATTGGCAAAAATGTGGCAGTTCAGAATATGCTGTTCCAAACCGTGAACTTTGGAATAACTCTTTATCGACCTTACGCGTCTTTAAATATTTAATTGCTGCAAAAGTTTTAACCGACTTTGAAGTGACTTCGGTTTATCGTGACTTACCTTTAAACCAATGTGCTGGTGGTGCAAGTTCTTCTAAACATTTGTTTAACTCTGCCATCGATTTCCGTATTGGACCAGAAGTTCCACAACCGCAAGACTATGCTTTTATTGAAAATACCAAGTTTAAATTGTGTCAGTTCTGGGCCCAACATGGCCAAAGTTTAAACTTAGGTATTGGTTTATATAGTTCAGGACAAATCCATATTGATACTCAAGGCTATCGTACTTGGGGACCTGACCTAACCCGTAATACTTCCATGTGTAATTTCTAATATAAAAAATCCTCTTATACACTCAAGTATAAGAGGGTTTTTATTCTTAATTTTTTAACTATCCTTATAAAGAAATCGTCTTAAATTAACTGTCAATTTGCTCATTCTATAATCAACCAAAATTTCTTAATCCGAAGATTTTTGCACTCTAGTCATAAACGTTTAAAATACGCCTATCAATATACAGGTAAATTTGACTATGCAGCAGTTGTGGACAGACATTGACGAATATATCGACTCACATTTAATTCCCGAAGATCCCCGACTCGACTTTGCATTAAAAAATACCGACGAACACGGCTTTTCAAATCATCTTGCAGTAGCTCCAAACCAAGGCATGTTTTTACAAATGCTTATTCAGATGAATAAGTGTAAGCGAGTTTTAGAAATTGGAACTTTTGCTGCCTACAGTACGATTTGGCTAGGACGTGCCCTGCCTGAAGATGGCTATTTGCTTACCATTGAAGGTCGCGATACCCATGCAGAAATGGCTCAAAAAAATATCGACCATGCGAATCTTCCTGTAAAAGTTGAACTAAAAGCTGGCCGTGCTGCCGATATACTTTCAGCAATAGATCCACAGTCGATTGAGCCTTTCGATTTTATTTTCATTGATGCAGATAAACAGGGTTATCCGGAATATTTAGAACTCAGCCTTAAGTTCTCAAAATCAGGCACGATTATCGTGCTAGACAACGTCATCCGTGCGGGCGATATTTTGAATCCTGAAAACAAAAAACCGAGTATTGAAGGTATTCGTGAAACCTTTAAAGCTTTAGAAAACCATCCGCAAATTCTGTCTTGTACAGCTTTACAAACGGTTGGCTCAAAAGGTCATGACGGCTTCGCGATTGCAATTGTCAAATAGTGATCAAAAAATCATCTTTTATATTTTATTTTTTATAATCAAATAATTACTTTTATTACCCCTGCTTTTCCATATAGTTATCCACAAGATTTGCGGATAACTATATGCTGATCTCATCATTTAGCCACAAGTAATGGCACAGTCGCGTTTCGGAATATGGTCGTTGCAATACTTCCCAAGAAGAACTGATGAATTTTGCTATGGCTGAAAGCACCGAGCACAATAATCTGAATACCGTGTTCTTGTTGGTACTCAAGAATATTCTGGGCAACGTCACCATATCGGTAAACGGTGACGACATCTAGGCCGGCTTCTTTAAGGAAATGTTCTGGTTCATTCAATATTTCAGGATGATCGCCCACATACACTAAATGGCACTGTAAAGTCCGTAATAAATCACTTTGTGCAATACGGCGCATCATTTTTTGACAGGTAGGAGAATATTCATAAGCAAATATAAAACGTGTCGGTACTTTGAAGTTTTCACCAATAGTCAGAACCGTGCAATTTGCGCCTCGAATGAAGTTTTCAACATTACTACCAATTGGTTTATGCTTTTCGGCAGCCCTTTCACCCACCCGCCCTAAAATAACAATATCGTTTTCATGCAAGAGATTGAAACTTTGCTCTAGAAAATCCCCTTTTTCCTGAATTTTGGAGCATGTAATTCCGTGTTTTTCTTTAATTAGATCAGAGATATGTCTGAGTAAGTTATTGCTGTAATCCAAAGCGAGTTCACTTTGTTTTTGCTCTAATTCAGCCAACTCTTTAAGCAACATTGCATTGCTTTCAAAGCCGATTACACCACTTATTTCACCTAAGTGATAACTTGCTGGGTAGTAATCTAGAATTTGTAATAACACAAGCTCTCGTCCAGTTGCTTTCGCAACCCAAGCCGCTGCATCTGCAATAGCATTAATACAAGGTGATGAGTCAATACACGCAATAACACGGTTCATTTTTGCCTCTCTTCTTCAGGTCTATTTGCCTTGGAGATTTTTCTATAACTTAGCTTTAACTTAACATAGATAAAAATCCGTATGTTAAGGTTTATGTATTAAAATCCACTTTTTTGTTTAAAGATCAAACATTTTATTACATTCTTAAGACTGTATTATTCTCTTAAACGGATAAATTTTGCTGGGTTTCCACCCACTATATGGTACGGCTTCACATCTTTTGTCACCATACTATTCATACCAACTACAGCATGTTTACCAATTTTAATTCCGTCTTTAATTCCCACATGCGCGCCTAACCAAACATCTTTTTCAATTTCGATTCCCTGTGAACGAACAGGCTGTTGATATAGCGGACGGTCTAGTTGCATACCATGGTCAAAGGCATATAGATGACAATAAGCAGCAATACGAACTTGATCGTGTAGTTTTATACCAGCTCGGCCACCATCTAAAATACAGTGGTGGTTAATAGCGACTTCGTTACCAATCTCAAGCGGTCCATGTAAACTACAATCTGCCGCGATAAAACAATTGTCACCAATCTTAATTTTCCGACCCGGCTCGGCAAAAATATGGGCTAACGGTGAAATAAAACAGTTCTCCCCGATCTCGACTGTTTCCATATCCATTAAATAAGCCTGATATTCTTTTTGCCATTCTTCTGCCCAGGCACGGTGTTTGGGCTTTAAAGTCCAATATAGCCATGGCATATAATTTAAACGGTGCTTATGTTGCTCACGGTATTTGAGTAAGGAATCAGTCATCTGCTAACTCCTCCTCAACTTTTAATTCTTCTCGGCCACGAGTGACATCACGGAGCTTTAAAGCAAGTGGCTCAATCTGGTGGATTTGTAATCTAGCTTCAATATCTACCCCTGTTGCAGTATAGGTTTCCTGAAAATCAATTTGCTGCTGCGTAAGCTCATATTGAAAAATAGCCCATTCATTAAAATGACAAGAAAAGTGAATGGTCTTCTTTTCAATAAGTTCAATTCGCTCAGCTAACAATAAGGATTGCCCAGCACAACCGCCATAGGCCCGTACTAAACCACCAGTTCCCAGTTTTATACCCCCATACCAGCGGTTCACCATGACGATAATATTAGTTAAGTCGTTGCCTTCAATAGTTGCCAGGATTGGACGCCCTGCTGTACCTGATGGCTCACCATCATCATTAAAGCGAACATTATGCCCAATTTTCCAAGCCCAACATTGATGTGTGGTCGATATATCTTTATTTAATTCTAAAAATTCTTTCACTTGCTGTTCATTTTCTACTGGCGCAGCAATAGCCTGAAATCTACTTTTTTTAATTTCTTCTTCAAATGTAACCGGTGCTGCAATCGTAAAAGCCATAAATTAAATAAAGCATAATAAAAATCAAATTATAACGTGAATTTAATAGAAGCGAACCTATAAAAAAAGCCCCGAATTTCGGGGCTTCTTCTGTTATCTTTCTCGTAATGCTTCTTTCGCTTTATTAAATGGTTTAAGCAAGTAATCGAGTACAGTTTTCTCACCAGTACGTATATCTACCGTTGCCACCATACCCGGTGTAATACCAAAAGCCTTACCTTGTTTATTGTAGAGCTTGTCTGTATCAGTTCGGATATAAACGCGATAATAGAATTGATCCTGTTTAACTTCATCACGAATCGTGTCTGGAGAAATAACGGTAACTTTACCTTTTAAACCACCATAAATTGAGTAATCATAAGCTGTAATCTTTACTAAAGCTTCCTGACCAGGGCGAATGAATGCAATGTCACGTGGCAAAATGCGAGCTTCAATCAGTAACTGTTCATCAATTGGAACAATCGTCATTAACTTACCATTTTGCGGAACGACACCACCATGAGTTGTTACTGTAATTTCTTTTACAACGCCGCGTACAGGTGCTCTAAATACGGCACGCTCTAAACTGTCATTACGGCCCATCACGACTTGTTGTTGAGTTTGAGTGTCAGTATTTGCTTTAGATAACTCTTCACGTGCTTTAACGTAATATTGGTTACGTGCATCGTTCATTTTATTTTGCAAATCATTTGCTTCACGGCGTAAACGTAAAACCTCAACCTCACTGGCAGCGCCTTTGGCAACTAAAGGTTCAGTCATCGCTAATTCTTGTTGAACCAACTGTAATGCTTGCTTCAAGCCAGAAAGCGTTTGCTGTAAATCCGCTCTGCGAGACTCATATAAAGCAGTCTCTTCGCGTGCAAGCTTCGGATCTTTCGCTACAATTTCAGGAAAAACTAACGGTGTACCATTCACTTCTGCACGCAAACGTGCCGCTGTTGCCTGAGCTGCAATTAATAAAGATCTTGATTCACCTACATTCGAAGCAAAACGAGTCGGGTCCAACTGAGCAAGGATTTGACCTTTTTGAACAATGTCACCTTCTTGTACATTTAATTTAGTTAAAATACCGCCTTCTAAAGACTGAATAACCTGTTCTTTAGATGATGGAATGACTTTACCTGTACCTGTAGACACTTCTTCTAATTGGAAAAACCATGCCCAAATAAAGAAAATAACGAGTCCAATCCCCACAATCCAAATGACCAAACTGGCACGTGGTAATGGTGGTTCACTATAAGATACATTCATTGAACGGGTGAGTTCTTGTTGTTGTTCGCTCATGAATTATCCCCCTTGGCTTACTTGTTTTTGTTGGGCTGTTGATTGATTAAGTACTTGATCTCTTGGTCCATCCATCACGATCTTGCCCTCATTCACGACAATAATACGATCGACCAGTTCTAAAACAGCGCGGCGGTGTGTTGCCACAATCAATGTACGATGCGCCAACCATCCTTTAAGGTGATCAATGAGTTGCTTCTCGGCAACATCATCAATGGCTGCTGTTGGTTCATCGAGTAATAGAATATTCGGTTGACGTATTAATAAACGTGCAAGTAATAAAGCTTGTTTTTGACCACCAGAGAAACCGACACCACCTTCTAAAATGAGGTGATCCAGCCCTTCTTTTTTCTCTTGAATGAAAGGTAATGCACCTGTCACGACCAAAGCACGAAGAATATCTTCATCGGTCGCAAGTGGCGCACCTAAGGTCAGGTTTTCACGGATTGTTCCGTAAAATAAATGAGCATTCTGGTTGAGTAATCCCATATCACGACGTACGTCGGATGGGTCAATTAAAGACAGATCTAAACCGTCCAGATGCACAGCACCTTGAGTCGGAGATTGCATGCCAGACAAGAGTTGAAGTAATGTCGATTTACCTGCTCCATTACGACCTAAAATTGCAATCTTTTCACCCGCACGAATTTGCAAATGGCGAATTGCCAGACTTGGTTTTGGGTCATCATCCCCGTATTGGAACATGACATTTTTTAATTCGTAATTACCGTTTAAAACAGCTTTATGAACCAAATGTGCACGATCAGCCTGATCAATTGGGCGTTGCATGAGTTCATCAAGACTTTGTTTAGCAACTTTTGCTTGCTGTAAACGACCTAATACCCCTGTAATTTGGGCAATCGGTGCCAACATACGTGAAGAAAGAATTGAACACGCAACGAGCGCACCCGTGGTCATTTCCCCATCCATTACCGCAAAACAGCCAACTAACACCACAATAGCGTAAGTTAAACCCTGAACCATTTGGGTCCAAGCCATTAAAGTACCCACAATTTTACGCTGTCTCATACCAATGTCGGCTGAAACTTCATTCATGTGGTTCCATTGGTTTTGGAAACGTGATTCAGCACGTAATAGCTTGATGTCTTCAATACCCTGTACTGCTTCTACAAGTATTGCGTTACGAATTGAAGACTCTCTCATACCTTCTTGTGCAAGTTGAGCCAATTTCTTTTGTACTAGAACACCTGGCAAAATCATAAGCGGCACAACAAGCAACATAACCCAGAATAATTTTCCTCCAATAATCGCAAAGATAATCAGGAACAAGAAAAAGAATGGGAAATCGGCAATTGCACTAATAGTAGTTGAGGTTACTAACTCACGAACACCTTCGAGTTCACGAATCTGGGAAATAAAACTACCGGTAGATTTAGAGCGGTCTTTATTTTTGATACGTAAAGCATGGCCAAATACACGGTCTGAGACACGCAAATCGGCACGCTTACCAATAATATCGGATAAATACACTCTCGAAACGCGTAAGGTAAACTCGAAAAGAGCCGCAATGAGTACCCCACCTGCCAGCACCCATAAGGTCGGGATTGACTGAGATGGCACAACACGGTCATAGACTTGCATCGAGAAAATAATGGTTGCCAATGCCAAAATATTGGCAATTAAAGAGGCAAACATAATATCGATATAACGTTTCCAGTCTCTTAAAACGATGGACCAGAACCAGTTGGCTTCGTATGGCTTGATATATTCATCAATACGGGCATCTGGAATAGACGTTTCAGGGCGTAAAATATAGACATTTTTGAGTGTCGTTTTTAGAACGTCTAAAGATAAGTTTTGTGAAAGACCTTGATCTCCACTGAACTGAATACTCACATTACCTTGTGTATCTGCTTTATCGATTACACCGACTTGTCCATCATTAAACTCCACCATAACGGGTAAACGCCATGGGTTTAATAAGTCTAAAGAAAATGGTGCTTTACGAAGATTAAGACCGACCTGACGCGTCATTAATTGCAAGACATCATCTAGATTCTGGTTTTGGTTCCAGTCGAGTTGTAAACGAATTCTTTCTTCTGACGGTTCGATTCGGTAGTGTTTGGCAATAGTTAAGACCGCCTGTAACCAAGGCTGGTAATTTATTTTTGTCATCATGGTTGTACTTCGAACCCCTGAATTGAAATATTATTTAAGCCATAGGCTTGGCGGGAACGTCCTGTTGCTGCAATGTATTGAACAATGCTGTTATAAATGTCATAACGTGCTGATTCGAGTTCTGAGTTGGCACTATGAATGGCTTGTTCAGCATTTAATAAATCGACCAGTGAACGGGGACCGAGCTTATATTGCTCTTGGTAGAGTTCACGTGTACGAACCGTCGTTGCTTGGCGACTTGCCAAAACCTGCATTTGACGTTGTTTATTTTCAATTTGTTCACGACTTGTTCTAATTTGATCCAGCACATCCAGATAAACGGAATTGACTTTAGATTTAGCCGCTTCTTCAGCATAACTTGCCATTTTTACTTGTGAAGCGGTTGCACCACCTTGATAAAACTGACTTGTTGCTTCCAACATGACTGAACTATATAAGCCATCATCCTTATCATTATTTGGATTTTTACCATTAATCGCCTGACTGACCGAGCCTTTAACAGCTAAGGTCGGATAACGTGTTAAACGGGTTTGTTCTTTTTGTGCTTTAGCAACCTCTACACTTGCCTGTGCGGCAATCATTTTAGGAATAGTATTAAACTCAGGTTCACCATAAAGGTCAGATTGCTTCACGAGGTCTTCGGAAATAATCCAACCAGTGCGAGTAACATCTGCACCGATAACGTTCTTAAATGCTGTTGATATTGACGTAACAATGATTGCTGCGCAATTAAGGTCGACTGCGCTGCTTGTAAGTATGATTGCGCCTGAATTGGATCTGCCTGACTCGCGACACCAGCGTTTGCTCGTAGATTAGCAATGTCTTGAATGCGTTGAATACCGGCAATTTGCTGCTCAGCAATTTTATTAAGTTGAAGATAACGCTGAATATTCACAATAGTTTGCGCAACATCCAAAGCTAGAGTATCAACACTGACTAAAACATTCGCTTGTTCAACCTGAACTTTAGCCTGTTCAACATTCACACCTGATTTGACCTTACCAAAGTCATAGAGCATTTGAGTAGCACTTAAAGTGAGTAGCTGCCTACCACGCTCGCCAGTGCTTAAATCACCAGTTGAAATTCCTCCAGCCAGCTGGGGATAGTAACCGGCTTTAGCAACGTCAACTCCTGAATTTTGACCTGCTAAAGTTGCAATAGATTGTGAAATATCTGGACTACGCTGAATGGCAATTTTTACCGCATCTTGCAATGTCATCGTTCGAGATGGCAAGTTGGAAAAAGATGAAGCCGACTTATCATTAAGTTGAACAGTTGGAAATTCCTGCACAATAGAACGATCTAGCTTGAAATTACTAAGCTCGTGCATCTTGGCAACTTTAAAATCATTACTACTTTTAGGGACAAAAAGTTGTGACAAGTTTTCTTTCAGGGTGTGGTATTGCTCACTTGGTTTAGCAGCGTATATCACAACAGGAACATGTAGTGTACTTAAAAGCATCAGCCCTTTCAGGAAAGCCTGCTTTCTACATTTCCCTTTCACTCTTTTCTGGTTATATCCAATCATGCTTATCTTGTTGATCTTGTTTGTTATCGTTTAAAAGCATCTCCATTCTACATAGTTTTTCAACGAAAACAGCATAATTGGTCGAATAAATCACACATTATTTTTTTATTAAATGAGTGGTATATGTAATTGTTTTTATTTATAAAACATCAAAAAACAAAAAAGAGGCCTTGACCTCTTTTTAACCAATTAGATTAATGACTTTAATTAAACTGTAAAATCATCACCCAAATAGACTTTACGTACCTGTTCATTGTCTAAAATTTCTTGCGGTGTGCCTTCAGCAATTACCGAGCCTTCACTTACAATATAAGCACGTTCACAGATTGCCAAAGTTTCACGAACGTTGTGATCGGTAATGAGTACACCAATACCACGATCTTTTAATGTTTGGATAATATCTTTAATATCGCCCACTGAAATTGGATCGACACCCGCAAATGGCTCATCCAATAGCATAAATTTAGGGTCTGCTGCCAAAGCACGCGCAATTTCCGCACGGCGGCGTTCACCACCCGATACACTCATTCCTAATGAATCTTTAATATGACTAATTTTAAAGTCGTTTAACAACTCATGAAGACGTTGTTGGCGTTGTTGCTTATTCAAATCTTTACGCGTCTCTAAGATCGACATAATATTTTCAGCAATCGTCAACTTTCTAAAGATAGAAGCTTCTTGAGGTAAATAACCAATACCTTTACGCGCACGCTCATGCATCGCTAAGTCTGACATATCGAGGTCATCAAGATGAATCTCGCCCTTATCCATACGCACAAGCCCAACGACCATATAGAAACTGGTCGTTTTTCCGGCACCGTTAGGACCAAGCAAACCAACAATCTGTCCACTTTGCATACTAAAAGAGACGTCTTTGACAACCCAACGCTTACTATAGTTTTTGGCTAAGTGCTTAATACACAAAGTTTGCGGTTGTTGAAGAGCTTGCTGCATTAGTCACGCGCTCCTGGGAAACTTTTAGAACTTGAAGGTGGAATAATAATTTGTACACGGTTTGAAGAAGAACCTTGAGCTTCAACATCACCTTTATTCATACTATATTTCAGAGAGTTACCACGAATACTTGAACCATCTTGGTATAAGTATGCGCCGCCAGACAGAGTAATAATGCCTGTATCTGCATTATAGACAATCGTTTGCCCTTCACCACGTGCAACACCTTTATTGGCATTGATTTGCTGTTGGAACTTAGCTGGTCGGCCTTTGGCAGTAATCACTTGAATTTCACGTTTCGAGTTTAGATTGGCAACAATTGAGTCAGCTTGAAGCTTCATCGTACCTTGCTCAATCACAACATTACCCGTGTAAGTGGTCAAACCAGTTTTGTCATTATAAGTTGCACGGTCTGCGACCAATGAAATTTGTTGATTACGGTCAGACGGCAAAGCAAAAGTCGAAGCAGATGATAAAGCAACGAATGTAATTACCGCAGCTTGTTTTAGGAAAGCTGAAGAACGTTTTAAATTAAGACTTTGGTGCATACTTTCCTCGAATATTAAAAAATTCGTACTGACCGTTATTCAAATTGCCTTTTAATCCTTTACTCACAAACTCGCCTTGTGGAGACTGAACAACCACTTGATGGTTTGTTTCAATGTCTCTGGTTTTTGGATAACCTGTTAGTTCATCGGTTTGGAACTCAATAGTTCCTTGAGGTGCAATCTTGGTTGCGACCACATCGCCCGATAACACAACCTTTTGATTATCATCATATCCATAAGCTTGTTTAGCAAAGAATGTTGCATCAACTTTACCTAATTTATACATAGAGGCGTTAAGCTGATCCAACTTTGACGTTTTTTGTTGCATATCCTGCTCAAGCTGACGAACTTCAGCACGAATATACAAATTGCCTTTGTCATCAGTTTGAGTCAAATGGACGCCCTGCGCCGAATACGTCATATTCTTCGCCGAACCAATGTCCAGTTTTTTTGCCTTGCCACTATAGTAGTAATAACCACCACTCACAGCAGCAACTACTACAGCAACAATATATAAAACTCTGGTATCCATGAGCAGGAATAGCCTACCTTTTTAAGTAATCTTGTTATTAATGCGGTACTGCAAGATATTTTTCAAGAAGTTCTTGGTAAATGCCTTTTGCGATCAGCAACATATCACAGACTTCACGAACAGCTCCACGACCACCCATTGCTTGGGTCACTAAGTGCGCACGGCGGCGCACTTCTTCATGTCCGTTTGGAACGGTAACACTCATTCCTGCAATCGCAAATGCTGAAAGATCTGGCCAATCATCGCCCATATATAAGCAATCTGAAGGCAAAATATTAAACTGTGCACATGCTTCACGAAGTGCTGAGCCTTTGTCTTCACGACCCTGAAAAACGAGGTCTACCCCCAAATCAGACATGCGTTTATCAACAATATTACTTTTTCGACCAGTAATAATGATGACTTTCATACCCGCTTGTTGCGCAAGTTTCATGCCCAAACCATCACGGATATCGAATGATTTAATTTCATCGCCCGTGTTGGTTAACGTCACAAAGCCATCACTCAAAATACCATCAACATCCAGAACCAATGCCTGCAAATGACGTGCTTGTTCTAACAATGCATACGATGCCATGGATTAATTCACCCCTGCCTGAATAAGATCATGCATACTAATTACACCAATCACTTTATTTTGGTCGTCGACCACTACAAACTGACTGATTTTTTTCTGGTTAAGTTGTTGTAACGCTTCTACAGCACGTGCTTCTTGAGAAATAGTTGACGGTTTTTTGGTCATGACCTCAGACACAGGTAAATTCACATCAAACCCTTGCTGTTTATCGATGAGACGACGTAAGTCTCCATCTGTAAAAATACCAAGCAAGTGGTCTTGTTCATCAACAATTGTCGTTAAACCTAAACGCTTATTTGAAATCTCGTAAAGCACTTGATTCATTGGAGTCTCAGGTGAAACTTTTGGTAACTCGTCACCTGTATGCATTAAATGTTTTACATGTAAAAGTAAACGCTTACCTAATGCCCCTGCAGGATGCGAACGTGCAAAATCATCAGCAGTAAAACCGCGTGCTTCAAGCAAAGCAACCGCTAAAGCATCGCCTAAAACCAAAGTCGCTGTCGTACTTGAAGTAGGAGCTAAGCCTAAAGGGCAAGCTTCATCGGACTCACCTAACGTTAAAGCGATATCAGCATTTTGCGGCATTGGACCTTTATCATCACGACTAATCGTAATCATCGGTACGCCGAGATGTTTAATAAGCGGCATAAGCATCATGATTTCATCGCTTTTTCCTGAGTTGGAAATTGCAATAAGTACATCACCGCGAACCAGCATACCTAAATCGCCATGGCCCGCTTCACCAGGATGCATAAAGAAAGACGGCGTACCTGTAGAGGCAAATGTTGCCGCCATTTTTCGACCAATATGCCCAGATTTACCCATACCAGTAATCACAACACGACCTTTACACTGCAACAGTACTTCGCAAGCACGGTTAAAACGGTCATCAATTTGTGTTGCTAATACATCTATGGCTTGTTGCTCAATACGCAATGTAGCTAATGCACTGCTTTGGAAATCTGTAGGATTAGGCATACGAGTTTGACTCAAAATAATTGATCTGATCTCTCAATTGAGATCGGTGATTTTAATCAAAAGATTTGGGGGCATTCTAGCATAACTCAATCAGTTACACGTTTTTAAATGTATAAGATTTCACAAGCTTATAAAATTCATGCATAAAACTTTGTTAAAAATGATGCATCAGTTATGATGTAACACTATTTTTGTTGAGTGTTTGAAAACCCTTATGCAACCGTTTGTTTTATATAACTCTGAGCAACGAAAAAAAGTTGAATTTGTACCTCGCAAAGAAGGTCACATCGATATGTACGTCTGCGGTATGACCGTTTACGACTACTGTCATATCGGGCATGCTCGAGTTATGGTTGCATTTGACTACATTATCCGTTTTTTGCGTAGTCAAGGCTGGAAAGTTCGCTACATTCGCAACATTACCGACATTGACGACAAAATCATCAAACGTGCGAATGAAAATGGTGAAACGATTCAACAGCTCACCACTCGTTTCATCGACGCTATGAATGAAGATGCAGCGAACTTAGGCTGTTTAGCACCAGATGAAGCACCGAAAGCGACTGAATATATCGACCAGATGCAAAACATGATTGGAAATCTGGTCAATAAAGGCGCTGCTTACCCTGCTTCAAACGGCGATGTTTATTTTGAAGTCACCAAATTTGAAAAATATGGTCGCCTCTCTGGCCGTAAGCTTGATGACATGCAAGCTGGCGCGAGTGAGCGTGTTGATGTAGAAGTTGAAAAGAAACATCCTTTTGACTTTGTGCTTTGGAAACATGCCAAAGAAAATGAACCGTCTTGGGCGTCCCCTTGGGGTAATGGCCGTCCGGGTTGGCACATTGAATGTTCTGCAATGTCGACTTGCTGCCTAGGCAACCATTTTGACATTCATGGTGGTGGTTCAGATTTAATGTTCCCACACCATGAAAATGAAATTGCGCAAAGTGAAGCCTCAACTGGTGAGCAGTATGTGAATTACTGGATGCATGTTGGCTTTATTAACGTTGATGGCGAAAAGATGTCTAAGTCTTTAGGCAACTTCTTTACGATTCGTGACGTGATGGAGAAGTTCCACCCTGAAGTGATCCGCTACTTTATTGTGTCTTCACACTATCGTAGCCCTGTGAACTTCTCTGATGTGGCACTCAAAGAAGCAAAAACTTCTTTAACTCGCTTCTATCATTCATTTAAAGCTTATCAACAAGTATATGGTCAAGCGACAACTGAAACGCTTGATCAAAGCTTTATTGAACGTTTTAACAATGGAATGTGTGATGATTTCAATACGGCTGAAGCAATGGCTGTATTGTTTGAACTCAACAAAGAGTTAAACCGTGCTGTAAAAGAAGAGCAAGCTGACCAAGCGGCTGTGCTTTATTCGACATTACGTCACCTCACCAACATTTTAGGTTTGGTACAACACAATGTAGATGATTTCTTAAAATCAGATATTGGACAAGAAGCACTTGCTTTGTCTGATGCTGAAATTGAAGATTTCATTCAACAACGTGTTGATGCTAAAAAAGCTAAAGACTTTGCGAAGGCAGATGCTATTCGTCAGTCTTTACTTGAGCAAGGTGTAGTTCTCGAAGACACCCGTCAAGGTACAGTTTGGCGCCGTGCTGATTAAACGTTCAATTAGATCACAAGAGTGTTGACACTTTAATGAAACACTCTATAATGTGCTCACATTGCGGGAATAGCTCAGTTGGTAGAGCATAACCTTGCCAAGGTTGGGGTCGCGAGTTCGAGTCTCGTTTCCCGCTCCAAAATTTGTTGTTAAAAATCAATAAGCTGAAAGGTTCCAGTAACTTTTCGGCTTGTTTTTTATTGTCGATAGGTCAGCTATGACTATTCAAAATAGTCATATTTCACATTAAAAAACGCTTTATATTTCCGTGCCGCCGCCAAAAAAGTGGGTGTCATTTGTACATCTTCAATTTTTGACGGCAGTGCGCCACCATGAAATTTGGAGTGTTAAAAATGCAGAAACCGACTCGTCGCGGCAACGCTTGGCGTATTGAAGTTCGTTTTAAGGGCAAGCGCTACGCTGCCACTCGTGACACTGCTAGCGAATGCGAACAGTGGGCAGCAACCAAACTATTAGAATTACAATCTGAACAGCCAACCTCAGAACCTGAAAAAATCCATATTTCTTTTCAAGCCCTTTTTGATAAGTATTATCAGGATGAAGGTCGCAAAATGAAAAGCGTCCGTTTAATTGTACAAATGCTCAAATGTTTAAAGAAAAATTGGGGCGAACTAGCAGATGAGTCTATACACAATTTAACCCCTGCTCTAGTTAAACAATGGCGTGATAAAAGATTGAAACAGGTTAAGGGCGCAACTGTCATTAGAGAAATGGCGATGTACAGTTCAGTTTTTGACTTTGCGCGAAAAGAATTATTTTTAACTAAAGAAAATCCATTCAAAGAAATTACAAAACCTTCAGCACCGCCGCCAAGACACCAACGTATTAGTGATGACCATATTAATAAAGTAATTAAAGGCTTGGATTATGAATGGGGTAAAACACCCACACAGCCGAGACACCGTGTCGCGTGGTCTTTTCTGTTCGCCCTTGAAACAGCAATGCGTAAAGGCGAAATTCTAAGTGTACAAAAGTCACTAATCTTTACTGACTTTATCCGACTATTAGACACCAAGAACGGCTCATCTCGTGACGTACCCCTAACAGCTAAAGCAAAAGAAATGCTTTCTTGGTTGCCAGACGATCCAAACGATAGTCGTATGGTCCCTTTAACATCAAACGCATTTAGACTTATTTGGCAGCGCAATTTGCGCCGCGTTGGGTTAGATGGGGTTATTACTTTTCACGATTCAAGACACGAAGCAATCACACGCTTTGTTCATGACTATCGTTTGCCTGTTGAGATTCTTGCTAAAATTACAGGGCACAAAACTATTAGTGTATTAGTTAATACCTATTACAATCCGACCGCATCAGAAATAGCCAAAATGCTAAACGCCGCATAATAAGAAGCCCCTATTTAGGGGCTTTATTTTAAGTATCTTGTTTCTTGGTAAATTGCCACCAAGTTTTGTTGTAATAGACTTGGTTTTGCAAAAAGTTAATTTTTAATTCATTGCCGTTATAATCATAGAGCTTGGTTACTTCCCCGTTTTTATTTATGTCAGCAAGCAAGTTGCATGTGTGCTCCGCCTTGCCTGCCTCCACAACCATAATCATTACTTGCGCCATTTTAAAAACTCAAATTGCCTTTACGCATAATGATACTTGAATATTGTTATTGATTGAATGCGCTGTGCATCCTGAAAACAGAATGCACAATATAGTGATAAAAGTTGCTAGCTTGGTTCTCTTACAAAAAATCACTTTATGCGATCCGGTTGTTAATCCAACCATAAAAGAATTGCTCTTGCGTGGGATTGCGTTCGCAAATTTCTATATAGCGTTGCCCTTGCATAATGTTCAGAACTTTAAGCATCACTTTCTCGCCGTCTTTACCACGCTTAGCAAGGAAGATTTTTAACGCTCCTAATGTAGCTGAACCATAAATACCATCGACGGCTAGATCAGGCCAACCGCCTTTACCTTGGTTATTCAATAGATTCAAAGCCCGTTGTAATAAAGGCTTTGCAAATGCAACACCACAGTTCACACCAGTATCTAAAAGCTCTTCAGCGATTAATGGCGATAGACCATTTACTTGGTCAAAACGAGGATTAATCCAATATTGTTGCTTATAAATTTGCTTTGCCAAATCTAATGGCAAATCACGCATTGGACCTTTCCAACCGTTTACACGTGCAACTGCTTCAGTGATTCCATAATTAGTTGCACCACCACGGTCATTAGGATTATTTACATAACCGCCTTCGCGTTTGATTAGCTCATCAATATAATTATCTACTGACATGGGGTTTTCTCCTATTTGAACAGTGCTTTGAAAGATTCTTTAACTTCAGTGATTAACTCACTGATTGTTTTGCCCTTCCACAACCTAATTGCTTGGTACCAGATACCAATTAAAAGCATTCCGAAAACTGCAAAAATCAACATGATGAAACCGTGGGTCATCGGGTGAAGACTCCCCAAATCTTGGTATTCAATAAAAGCAGAACCGCCGTATAAGCTAATTGTGATGCTGATTGATAATTTAAGAATTACACTTAAATTGATTTTAATTTTTCCTTCAGTATCAATATCCCCGCTAAGCATGAGAGCAAAAATGCCGCCCATTACTGCCGCCCAGATTTTAATTACCCACGGTAAAGATTTAATAGTTAATGGATCATTCATTTTTGGTACCAAGCTAATGTTTTCATTATTTTAGGTATTGGCGTTTTATAAGTATCGAAATCTGTTGACAGTAAAAAGCCCCGAATAGTCGGGGCCTTTTTAAACTATAAAGCTTGAAGCGTTAGGGGTACTTTTTTCCAGACTGAAGCAGTACCCAGTCCACCAGTTACGCAAATCCACTTATCAATACCAGAACTCGGCATTGTGCAATGAATAATGTCACCGATGTTATATTGGATATTCATGAGATTAAGAAATGGTGAATAGCCAATTTTAACTAAACTTGAGACTCCCTGATTACCTGCCACGTGAAACCCTTTGAGTTCAAAAGGTGTAATTTCAAGTACATCATAGGGATTACTACTTCGTGTAGAGACAGCATTTCGATTGTTAGCCAAGCTTGTGGAGCCATAAAGCACTATTCCACTTACCCCGGTCGGAGATTTAACAACAACATTGTTGTATCTACCACCGTCCAATGTTGGATAAATCGTTCTTGTAGGATCTGCCCTTAAATCGTTAATAACAACATTTTCATAGATACCATTCATAGCAGCTGTAGCAGAATCAGTATAAATATTGAATTCACTATTCTTAACTGTGAATCGATCTATGGATCCTGAATATCCGTAATCATAAAGCCACCCTGAGTTATAAATGTTGAATTTACAGTCATCAAATTTTGGATTAGCTCCAGATGCATTAATTAAATATGTTGTTGCCTCAACATTCGCATTTTCGCTTGGGTCATCTGTGAATGTACATCCCTGATACAATGTTCTATCTTCTTCAATATTAGTTCCGTACTGCCCCTCCATGTAACCATTAAAATAGCAGTTAAAGAATTTGAATTGCGGCTTACGTACCCATGCCGTTACACCACCTGCTGGGCTTAAAAAACGACTGGAGTAAAAATGAACATTCTTTGTATTACCACTATCTGCCACGACCTGAGTCGCCGCATTATTAAAGCTTTTTAAATTATAAAAACGAGCATTCCGAATCGGCGATACTTCTGCTTCAATATCCAAACCAGACATCGGCATTGAACGTACTTTCATATCAGACGTTGCAGTGTCACTAAATGAACAGTCATAAAATGAAATATTCTGACCGCCACAGAAGCTACAAGCCTGCCTAGAATTATGATATGAAACGACATTTCTAACTGAGCCAAACACATCTGAAAGTACTTTGTCTGGTTCAGTTAATGAGTTATAGCCAGCAATATAAAAACCATCAAGCAAGTGATCATGGGTATAAATATTTTCTAAAGATAACTGCTTAATATTTACAACACGAAAGCCGTACGCCATCAATTGCCAACCTGTATCTCCGTATTGCCCACCTATAACTTGATTTGCCTGATTACCGTCAATATCAATTTTACCTGAAAAAACAAAACTTTTAATATTTTCAAAATTTACAATATACCCCGTATACGCTCCTGTTACTTTTGCCCCATCCTTAGCCCAAGACGATGTACTTGGATAAAATGGCATAGTTGTTTGAAAAGGCTCTTTCGTATTCTTATCGAAAATACCAAAATAAAGTCCATCTCTTAACTTAAGTTTTGCCCCATCTGATTTAAGCAGAATAGTTTTATTAACCATCTGAGAAAATCCAATGCTTAGCACATGCTCAAATGTGAAACCTTGTCCCGCAACAAAACTTTGTTTACCTACAATATAATTACCATCAGGAATATGTATGCTTATTGCCTCAATATCGGAAGCCATTACTGCTTTAGAAATTTTTACAAATGCTTCATGGTCATATTCATTGTCTGAGCCATCGCCAATTGCTCCGAAATTGTGAGCATTGAAATAACTTGGAGGAACTTGCCTAGTCCATCCATTGAAGATGTTGCCACCATCACTTATTAATTGGTTTACGGCTTTATATTCAAAAAGTCCATTACCTTTATTAAGCCCATAATGGATTGACTTAAGATATACAACCTGACCATTCTTTCTTGGGGTGTAGGCAAGTAAGTCATTCAGAGACTCAAATATGCGCACAGATTTGTCATTAATCTGTTTTTGAGTTTCATCCCCATCAACTACAAATTCGGAAGGTAATCCTAAAACCGGTTTACCAATAACCGCACTTGCTATCCCATCTATATATGCTTTTAAATCTGCTTCACGCTGTTTTGCTAAATCATCATAGGCAATATCAGCTAAAATACGTGCTTTAGTTTCGAAATCTACTAAATGGTTCCATTCCTGCAGAATGGCAGTGATTTTGTCTAACGCTCTCTCCAAAGCATCTGGATAGAAGTTATCGTAATTTGTAATATCAAGAAGCTGATCTACGGGTGTTTTACCCGCGATATAAAAAAATGTTTCAGCGCTAGGCGGGTTAACAAAAGTAACGTATCCCCCCATATTGTCAGGGTTAGTTGTGACCGTATATTCAGACTCGTCAATAAACTCAAATTCGTTACCAACCTTTATCCGTACTCCAACGCCTGTTTCGTCTTCTTGCTCATACGCTCGAAACATAAAGTCAAAACGCGTATTTACTCCGTTACCAACATAAAGTTGGCTTAACCGATCCGATACTTGAACAGTCATAATTGCACCAATAAAAAAGGCTGTAATCTCTACAGCCAATTTTATGTAAGCTAACTAATAAATAGATGGTTACTAGTCCTGCACTGTCAACAGGTTAATTTTCTGGTGTATGTTTCCCTGTTATCGTACCGCGTGTTGCATCGTAAATACTGTCTGGTGCATCTTTCTTGCCTTGGGCTACATCAAGCCAATAACCAGAAGGCTTACCAAGTACAGCAAACGGAATGCCCGTAACGAGGGTCGCTGTATTCATTAAATCTTTTGAAGCTTTACCTTGATTAACTTCCTTATCCTCATCCAAAGCACGTCTTGCATGTTGAATTAGAGAAAGCCCGCTCTCACCCATACTGAATACTGGTGATGCTGTGTAGCGGTCGTTCACAATGGTATCGTCCGTATTGCTAATTGCAGCATTTACCACATTACCAGCATAAGGCACAAATGCCGCAAGCATTTTAACTTGTGAAAGAGCAAGTTTTGCTGAAAGGTCGTCCCACTTCTCATCATCTTTATCGTCATCCTTTATACCGCCTGCAAAAATAATGCTGAGCAGTTCAGACAACATCGAAGGGATAGAGATCATCATTAACGCCACATACGCCAAGCGTGGCGATGCTTGCACCCATGAGCCGTTGCTTGCCTCTAACGCTAACTTAGCTTCTGACATTGATGTGTTCCAAACCATATTGAACCAGTTGTAAAACATCAAAAACATTCGTTTAGCGGGTGTACCACGTTCAAGATTTGAAATACCTTCTGGTGACATATCTGTCATGTATTGTCGAATAACCGCATCAGCAGCATGAACGGCATCGTATTGTGTCATCCCTTGTTCTGTATAGTGATTGAAAGCTGCTTGCCAAGAAATCGTTTCCATTGGTCTTTGTATTGTTGTTTGCAATACATACGCGTGCTTCATAGTGAAATCTTTCACTGTTTGAATTGCGCCCTTTTGAAAAACAATCTCATCCACCGCATAACGGTATTCATCCGCTGCACGGTCGAAACGGGTTTTCATGAAGTCAGACATTTCCATGATGTTATTAGCCATGTCTTCACGGGTAGCAACTGAAGCAAAATAATGGGCCTGAGCTTTTAGCAATTGTTTCGGCGGTACTGCAACAGCAACTTGTGTAAAGCCTGTGAACTGCTCAACAGCATTTTTTAAGTTCCCTGCCATAATCGCGATACCCGTATTGCGGCGAAGTGTGCGGAAAACATTATCTAGCAAACTAATGCCTGAGCTTTCATCAACGGTCTGATTTGCGATTGCTTTCAACCATGGGTTAAAGACTTGTTTAACCCCAAATGGCAATACGCGCTCAATCTCATTTCGAAAATCTTTATTCAACAATAAACGCCCGATTTGTCGAATCTGTAATTCAAGATGGATATAGCGCAATTCTTTATCAAGATGACTTGGTAACCGAGACATATCAAGCTCAAGCTGATCGTGGTATCGATCTGCACGTGACTTGGTAAAGTTCGCGCCAGTCGTGGCGATATCTAATGCAGCTAAGTTATTTTCGGCTAAGTTTTTATCTTGAATGCGGTCTTGCTCATTTGAGCGAATGCGGTCATAAGCGGCAGGCACATAACCGCCCTCATACTCACCAAATGGCGTACTAATAGGTGTACGTGGTAATTCATCAAAATAGCGACCGTTAATTTTTTTATGTGTGATTTGTGCTTGCTCTTTGTATTTATCAAAAAGATTCCAGAGCTTTTGGATGTTATCCATATCTTTTTTGGTAATCACGCTCTCTTTAACCATCCGGCTAAAGAATTGATCCCATGCACTGAAATCAACCGAACCATCTTCTAAACGCGCGCCCCACCCATAGCCTAAAACAAGACGCTCTTTGTTGCTTAAGTTACCTGTATGCAAAATCGCATGGAGCAAAGATTGCTTGCCCACGAAAGTAAAGTTATTAAGTTCAGGTGCAGCAATTTTTGAATTATCGAGTTTGCCAAATCCTTCAAAAATATCGACCACATCTTTAAGCATCTTGGCTTTCTCAATACGATATTTAGCCAAAGCATCTTGCATAGGGTTGATTAGATACGTACGGAATTTGCCACTTGCGCCGCCGTCTAACCAAGTCACCACCTGGTCGACACGTTTTGCTGAAGCGCCTAATTCCATGAACTTAGCTTTAAGTTCTGCGGTCTTATCTCTACCCAATAAAGTTTGCTGAATCTTTTCAACACTTTTCTTACCACCTGTTTGCTGTATTAGTTCTTCACGGACCTGTTCACGCTCAAAGGCTTCATTGGTCGTATGCCAAATCTTATTTTCTTTAGATCGATGCCAAAGTGTTTCGACTGCGGCCATAACTGCATTGAACTGTTCAAGTGTTAATTCGCGATAGTTTTGGTTTTCAGGCAATGCGCCTATGTTCTGTATTTCGGCATATGTGGTCGGGTCATATTTACGAATCAATTCTAGTTGATGCTCATAATTTGTTGATTCGCGGCCAAGATCATATTTGCCCAAAATGCCGCGGGCAGCGGTCACAAAATCAAAGTCACGGTTTTTAGATAACTTCTCGTTATTTCCAAAAACCTTTTTGACTAAATCAAGGTGTTTTTGAATCTGGTCTTTTGCATCGTAACTGTATTTGGTTGCATAGAACTGAACCAATTGATTGCGCTTATGGCGTGCAGCTTCGACCGTCTCCCCCTTTCTAAATGCTTCATTTGCCATGCGCCCTAAACGAGCATCATCTTGTGCACGTACATGCGGTCGAATATCTTTAATTTTTTGGCGTTGAACAATATCTTGAGCAACTGTCTTTGCTGCTTCATTCAAAGCAGACTTGCGGCCAAGCAAACCGTTTAGTGCAGCCATTTCAGCTGAAAGCATACGCGCACGAACATCATTGTGTAATGCGGCTTCGACTGCTTCTATAATGCTTTGTTGATCGAAAAATTCAGAATATTGAACAGCCATACGCGCATCGGTGAGCTCATCAATTTTTTGCTTAGGACTCGGTGAATTAAGCAAGTCACGAATCAATGCATCGCCGCTTTCATATCCGAACATCTCAGCAACTACGTCTGGGTTTTCTCCACCGCGCTGTGCAAAACCATAAGCGCCTTTAGAAATGCTTTGGTAAATACCGCTGTCTCGTCCGTACTTGGCTTCAATCCAATCTAGTGATAACTTGCCTTTAGTTGTGCGACCTTCTGCATAGCGTTGCAGCAAATCCATGTCTTGTGCATAGTCCAGTAACTCTGGATCAACTTTATTTGAATATTGGTTAATCCCGCGTAACTGGTCTGCAAATTTATCTTCAAGTTCACGTGTATCAAATTTGCCGTGTTCATCTAAAGTTAAATAGCCCTCTTCGCTTAGCTTCTCAGCCATAGATTCAATCGACAGGCCTTTTAATTTTGATTTTGAAGAACGTACGACAGGTTTATTGCCAATGCCTGATTTAGTTTTGGCAGCTTCATCAATGCCCCATGTGCTTTCTACTTCATTGGCATCAAGCCCGCCGAATTTAGCAATCGCTTCAAATAGATTGTCGCGTTCAGGCTCAACCTTGGTTGAGTCACGCTTAGCAACTTGGTCAAGCGGTTGACGTAGGAATGCCATAGCCTGATATACAGGTTCTTGTGCAATTTCTTTTGCCATGTCTTCGCGAACGGCAGCGCGCTTTTTATCAGCTTCTTTTTGCAATGTTTTCAGATACTTAGACTTCTGCTTTTGGTACCAAATCATATTGCGCAGGGATTTCTGCTCTAAAGTATTTATAGATAATTCTGTAGCAATTTCATGATCTTGGCGCATTTCGTCATAATCTTTTGGCGAAATACCAAGGCGCATTGCATCATCTTGATGAATTAGCATTTCAAGATTTGATGCGGCTTGTGCTTCAGCAATTGCACTTGATGATGCAAGCATACGGTCCATTACGCCTGTGATATCAGCATTCAATTCTGCACGGTCGTTTATGCCCATAAACTTTTCTATGTTCCGGTACACGGCAATCATGAATTGTCTGAATCGGTTGAAAACTTGCTTTAATGCTGCGCTTGGTGCTTTACCCGTAAAAACATACTGTTCAAAAGTTTCTGCAAACTTTTCGTGTACTTCTGTTTTTTCTGCATCGGTGAAAAAATCCCATTCACCCAGATCAGTTGTTTCTGGTGAAGCCCACTTCATTACCGTTTCCATATCTTCACGGACTTGTGCGGGCGCATCAGGACTTAATGCAATTTGCATATTCATTTCTAAGAAGTGATGCCCTAGCTCATGCACAAAGGTAGAGAAGTCAGCATTTTTGCTTAGAACAATTGTTGAACCATCCTGACCAATGCTGAAAGTAATAGAGCCGCGTGTACCACCATTGGTCTGATTGTATTTCTTGGATTCCAAGATTTTTTGATATTTCTTTTGCTTATTGGCATCGCGCCCTTTACGAAAAGACTGGCCTAAAGCTGTTCGTAATGTTCCACTTGAATCGTGTAATCCTGGTATTAGCCCCCCATTTTCTTCTGCTACATCGTATAGCATTGAAGCAATACCTTTTCTTCTATACCCCTCTTCAACATGTATGGTTGGATTGAATCTGCCGTTGTTCCCATCATCGACAGTATGAAACGAGAGATAGCCAATAAGTTCGCCAGAATTATTAATTGCTAGAAACCCATGCTCACCATCTGAATCTATATCCGTTTTGGCTAAATGGATTAATTCACCTGAACTCAACTCATAGCTTTCATATAATTTTTTATCAAATATTTTTTTTGCAGCAATGGTTAATCTCTCTGACATGCTTTTAGGGTTATTAATATCGTACTTAGGTAAAAAATCATTTAATTTTATAAAACCAGTTTTCTTAATACCGTTTTTACCTAACGCCCCTTCTGCATTAAAAATTCGAATCGGGTAACGGTCAAAGGCTTCTTTTGCGGAAATACCAAGTTTATCGCCTAACGTTGAGTAGAAAGCCGAAGTTAATTCACCCGCTGCACGATTGTATTTAGCCGTAAATGTTCCGACTTTAGCCAATTGGTTTTGTACTTCAGTTGCAACCAACTCTTTTGCATCTTCAGCACTTTCAAAACGGGCTTGCTCAGCCATATATGTATCGGCTTCTTGCTGCATTTGTTCCGTTGTTTTTGCAAGGTTCTCTTGGGCTTCGCGATAAGTTGGCATGTCCGGGCTTGAACGAACGTTCTCAACAAAATCTGTTGGACGCTCAACAACCGACATTGCAGAAACAAACTCATTCACTGGTATCTGTACAGTGCCATTAAATGTTTCCGCTGTGCCCAACTGATCTTGCAGACTTGGTGCTCGTTCAAATAAATCGGTTGGCTCAATATTACGGTCACGCAATAACTGGTTGAAGGTCTGACCATCTATATAAACTTCTTCAACCGCGCCGTGTTCTTCAACTGCCTGTTTGATAAATGCTTGGCTTGCAGAGTCATCACGTTGAGATGTCTTGCTTTCTTTGTTGCGATCAATAAGGTTGTTAAGTACAGCTGCAAACGTACTTGAACGAACAGCATCTTGCTGTTGATCTTGTCGCAATTGGTCTAATGCAAATTGTGCTGTACGTTGGTTTTTAACTTTGGCCGCAGATGTAATTGCTACTTCAGGCGCAGCTGTTGCAACTTCTAACAAACCTTCTAAAGCCGTTTCGACTGGATCGGCTTTTTCACCAACAGCATCAGCCGCACCTTTAACGGAATACATGCCCGCAGCGGACTGAATGACTGCTTGACCTCCGACCGTACGCAACGGACCTCCAAAAGTTACGGGCATTAATGCACCGCCCAATGCTGAATATTTAGCCGAACCCCATGTTTTTGCAGCTGCATAATCAATCTGTTCTTGGCGGGTTAAAAACTTCTCACGGGCTTCTGCCATGTTCTGACCATATGACACCAGTGCATCCGCCGTGCCTGCACCTAATGCGCCTTGCGCAGCATTACCTACGGTTGTTACTCCGCGTACTAACTTAGCCGCTTTTTCTAAGTTCATCACCATAGGGGCATATTTAGCGGTATTTCGTATAAGTGAATTTGTTAAAACACCGCCTGCCCCCGCGCCTGCATAATACCCAACTAACGCAGGCGGTGCTTGTTCAATTAAAAACTCACCCAACACACCTGCATCAGCATTGCTAACCAGTTCTTGTGCCGCACCCAACACACCTGCATCATTTGTCTGTGCTGCAAGTTGTGCTTGGTAAAGCGCTTGTGTCATTTCTTGTGAAGGCGCAGCTTTATTTTTTACTCGTGTTGCCAAGTTAAGAAGGCTATCGTTTCCTGTTGTTGCGCTAATTACTGCGCCTTCTGTCTGACCAATAGCCGCAACAGCACGAATAGCTGCATTTACATATCGATTGCCTTGTTCTTGTGGACTGGTAGGTTCAGCAGTCGCCGTGTGCTCCATCCAATAGACTTGGTTTTCATAGTATTTTTTAAACCGTTCGGCAGACATTACGCCTGCTGTTTTCTTGATGCGGTCGTAATTTTCTTTGAAAACTTGGTCAGATGTTTGGGGCACTAAAGATGTGCTTAGCGTATCCAATAAATTAGGGTTTACATTCGGCTTGACCTGCTTTTGAGGGTCTTCGTAAATACCTAGTTCTTTCAGTCTCTTTTTTTGTTCTGGTGATGTTCCTTTAGACAAAACATTTTGTATGTCTTGATATGAAACAGGTTCATACGGTTTATTCAAACTTGAACCCAATAGTGATACTTTATCGCTTATGTCTTTTAGATTTTCAAAGTCATCAAGTGAAACAGCGGCTTGATTTGGGTTAAGTGCATATTTACCCAATACAGGGTCACTTGCAACCACTTCATTGACGCGCTTTTGAGTGTTTACCTCATCAGCAACAGAAACGATCTGTTCAGGCGTTTCTGTTATCTTGTTATAGTCTAAGCCCAACGAACGTGCAGCCTTACGCGCACGGGCTTCTGTATCAGCAATTTGCGTTGGGTTCTTGCCTTGGTTTAATTCGAATAATTGACCAATTGTCAGATTTGTATTTTGATCAGACATAATAAAAGCACTTAAGACTACGGTTATTTGTAATCTTAAATGCTGTTATAGGTTAGACTGCCTTTTGCTGTTGACAGCTTGGTTATTCGCTTAACAATTTGATTTGCTGTCGAGATGTGTACAATAAAACTGCACCAACAAAAAGTGAACATGTCATTGCTAAATAAGCTAGATTCAAGCTTTCTTCACCTTTATCAAAAAACTCTACAAAAGAGAAAAATGGATTGAAAAGTAAGATGTTGAAAAAACTTAAAAATAAAAGCCCTAAAATATTTCCATTTTGCAAACCTATGGTTTTAGAATTATCTAAATAATCCACTTCCTCATCTGATAATATATGACTAAATTTAAGAGTTAAAAAAGCTATAATTATGTTTATGAAAAACAAAAGCATACTGTAAATATTAATTAAATTTTCATATCTGTAATAGCTTTCAAAACTAACAAAAGAGTAAAAGAAAAAGCCTATAACAAATGCGCTGCAAGAAAATGAAAATAAGCTATTTATTAATTTTCTTTTTTCTGTAGTGCTCATTTATTTACACATCCTTTTATGGCAATTAAAATTTAAAGCCCGCTCATCAAAGTATCGCAGACCTGTTTTTGGTTTTCTGAATAGTCAATTCTAAATAAATTACTTGTACCGCCAGAACCACTACTTGATTGCCAAATTCCATAAACTGCTTTTTTACTTGGCGAAGTTAAAAGATATGCTTCTTCAAAATTCAAAGCCCCGAAATTCTTTTCACATACTTTTTTAAATTTAATATTTGCTTTGGTTAAAGACTTAAAAGGTGAGAATTCACAATTATCAAAATTTTCACCAAAACAAATATTTTCATATTCACGCGCAACTGTGGCGGGATATAGAGAAATTGTATTTGGTCCAAATTTACCTACAGTTCCCTCCATCATTACCGACCAAGGAAGTTCGTAAGTACGGTGATCTACAATAGTACTTTTTGTGCCCAGAACATTTACACGCGCAACACCCTTTCTACTTGAATGGAATGTTCCATCTTCTAATTTTTTCTCAACATAAAAGCTGTCAAGCCAAACTATTGATTTATCGTTTGACCGAAAATCCCAATAGAGCTTTTTCTCATTTTTATTCGGCAACAGTTTATAAACTAATTGACCAAATTCCTGTTGAGGTAGTTTTTTTAAAGTAACTGGATACGGCTGCAAAGGCTCTTCGGCAGAAACAGCACATGCGCTAGAAATTAAAAATAAAAGCCCTAAACTAATTTTTCTCATTAAAAACCCCTTCGCATTATTGAATAGTAAGCATTGATATATTCTGAATCCGTAACGTTATTAGGATTTCTACCCTGCTTTTTAAATATATTATCAATTTTTGTCTTCATTGAATCAGTTATATCAGCTTTACTTTTTACTTGTGCATAAACACGGTTCATTTCAACTTTATCTTCAAAGAAAGGCCGTGAAGTAGTGACACGCACTTGGTTATTAATATTTTTCAAAACAACACGGTTTACCTGTTCCCAACTTAGATATCCCCCGTTTTTAGCTTCGGCCTCTCTTAGAGTTTGCATTAAATCCGTTTTAACTGCGTTATAGTGTAAAAGCTGCTTTTTATCTTTTGTATCAGTAATACCAATAGTGCCGAGATAAGGTTTTAATGCACTCGATACAGTGTTGTCATCGATCAAGAAAGTCTTTGGTTTTTCTTTTTTACCATCCTTAAGGCCGTTTTGTTCAGCGTACATTTTAGTAACTTCTTGGTAATCTGAAGGCGACAATTTGTCAGCATACTGATGTAAAACTGATTTTGGTTTACCTTTTAAAAGTTCTTCTTGATTAAGCGTAATCATGCTTAAAACAACAGGATCCGTTTTAACATCTTTCGAGTAAATCGACTTACTCACCGAACGCAAACTATCGATCTGGTTAGGCTCTAATGATGTGATGCTCCCTGCGGGTATCTGTTCAAACGTATATTTTCCAGACACGATGTTTTTGTATAATGTGTCGTATTCTTTGTTTTGACGTTCTTCTTTGGCTTTATCTTGTCCGCTATAGTACCGATCTGTAGCAATCAAGGCCTTTTGCTTAACATCTACCGGAACGTTGCTATTCCAAATATCTTCATAAGCTTGTTCCCGTGTTTTTGCAGGCTTATTTGCATACTTACCAAAATCTTCAGTTAACCATTTATCAATGCGCTGAATGTATTTACGTGTTTCAGTCGCAGGGGGTTGTCCCCCTTTTAAAACAGCAGTAGCGGCATTGCCCCCGCCGTTATAATAAGCCGCAATAACCATTGGGTCTTTGGTTTTATATTTTTTGCTAATCCAGTCAATAAACTCTAATGAAGCATCAATAGTATCTGCGGGGTTATTAATATCCCGCTTGCCATTATTACTGTACTCTTTCCATGTTTCGGGCATAAATTGCATAACCGACTTTGCACCTTTTGGTGATACGGCATCGTTATTTGATTTTTCACCAGATAAACGAATAGCAAGTAAAAGTGGTGCGGCCCAATCCATGTCTTTTTCTTTTGCTGCATGTACGGTGTAAACATCTAAACGCTGATCATTGTATTTGATGTTTTTCATCTGATCAGGTGTAAGACTTTTAAGCTCCTGAGCAATTTTTGCTGATGCTTGCGGGGGAACGTTTAAAGCAGGGTTGCTGCCCTCTTGTGTTCCGGTTGTGGCCATATTAACTAAAGATTCGACTTGCTGATCTTCAAGTTTTTGATGAATACGCTGATCTACCTTAAAGCTATCTGCTAATGAAATCTCGTCTTTATATTTATTTTTATAGGCAAGTGCTGCTTTTAAATCACCATTTTCGACAAAGGCGCTAATGTTTGTGATGTGGGCCACCGAGACATTTTTAAGATAAATGTTTTCTGCTTCAGTCGCTGCCTTTCCTTCAAGATTCATTAATTTACCTAATGAAGCTTTAAGATTAGCACGGCTTTCATCAATCTTAGTGAAGTCACCAGGGTTCTCGTTTATTTCTCGAATAAAACGATCTGCTGATGATGAATAAACGCTTTGTTGATAAACGTCATTTTCACGTACAAAGTAATTTTGTAATGAGCCTTTGAACTGCACCGCGTCACGTTCTGACATTTCTCTAAACAAGGCACGTTGACGGCTATTACCTAAAGTATTTGCAATTTGCCCAATACCGTCTTGATAGGCTTTTGTATAGTAATCTACAAACCCTCCACCGTTGCCATCATCAAAACTTACTACATCTACCCCTTTTTTGTTGCCGTACCCATCGACATCATTATTTTGCAAATGAAGTTTTAATTCAGCGAGTTTATTTTGGGCATCAATAACACGTACGCGGTCCGCTTCATCTTGGTATGCTTGGTACGCATTCAAACCTGAATTAAGTGCGCCGATTAAGCTATCAGTTTTATTACCAACTAGGCTTGCCGCTTCGCCTGCTGACATGCCCCCGTTGACTTGTACATTTGGAACGCTATTGTCAGAAACTTGTCGATTAAATTGTGGAATACGCATTAACTAGCTCCAAACCAATTCCAATTATAATTTTGCCATGACGCGCCTTGCGAATTACTGCCACCTATACCATAAAGGCTTGAAGCAAAGTCAGAACCGCCACTAGATGCAGAACCGCTTTCAATCCCGCCCCCTAAACCGCCTTTACCCATACTTGAACCAAATGCGGCAGCAGCTTCCCCACTAAGGTTTAGTATCGTGCTTAATACAGGTCTAATGGACTTCGCAGCAACACGATAATTTTCGGCTTGATTGCGGTAATTTGTGGCTTGAACCTTGTGCCCCCAAGACTGAAGCGCAGCATTGTATTTAATTGAATCAATATCGCCTTGAGCAAGCATCTCTGTTGAAGCAAGTAAATCAATGGCTGAACCTTGTGTTACATCAATGCCATTCTCCGCAAGGGCGTTAATTTGGCTCGATTTAAAGGCCGAAACGTTACGCTGATAATCAGTTACGGCATTGGTACCATCTTCAATAGCTTGCCGAGCCTGATTATCTGAAAGGGTTGCATTGTAAAGGGCGAGCTTTTCTTGTTGCTTAAACGCCTGTTTTTGCGCCTTCATTTTTGCGTAACTGGAAAGCGCTTCTACCCCTTTAACCGCTGCATATGCATATGGATTTGTCATAACGCCCCCATCACGAACGGATGGAACATTTTATTGTTCGCGCCGTATGGTTCTGCTTTTTTTAAATCAAAGCCTAGTCTTTTTAAGAAACGTATAGCATTCTCGTTTTTTTCATACACATGATTTACAAGAACGGCATACTCCGACCGCATTTCCTTTAAAATACTTTGGCATTGTTTGTAAAATTCAAACGGATATTGTTTTATGAAATTCGTGCCAAGTAACCACGGGCAACCAACGTTGCCAATTAAACTTGACATCCCAACGCCACAAATAAAAAGCAATTTACCATTTACTACTACTGTCCAAGCATCACTTGAATGCTTGATAGACATTTTGATCATCCAATGAAAATTGTCATTGAAGTACGCTTTCATTTCGTCTTTATCGGCATCACGCAGGTTTTCAACAAGAATACGAATATCGCGCTCAGTCGGCTTACGAATTTCAATATTATTTCGTCTCATGTCATTTCTACCTCAAGGGCCAATATCTTCATTGGTAAAGGTTTATCATGTTTTACAGTAATTTGAATGTCTCTTTCGTAAGTGCTGTCAACTGGTACTTCTACCAAACCCGAATACAATTTAAGGGGGCTACCATAGCGTTCATTGCTACGCGGTTTAAACTCATCAATTGGTGTGCGATCCTCAATATCCTGATTAGCACCAGCCAAAATGTTTTGAGACTCTCTTACTCTTAGGTGAACCTTATTCACGACTTTAGGTTTAACAGGATTTTTTTGTTCTTGAAAAATCGGCAATGTTTGTAGTTCAGCTTCGTAATTCAGACCAACCCAAATATTAGATAACTCACGTGGCAGTTTAATTGCGCCGTTTTCTACTTTGACATTGGGTTTAACGCCACCATCTGCAAACACAGATACTGTTTGACCTTCAAGCCAATCTAAGCCGGTTAAAGTTGATGTAGGATTGCCCTTGTACTGAATGCTGCTATCTAAATAGCACTTATCCTGCATATCTAACGGCTGCCTTGTAAGCATACGTTCAATGGTATAAAAACCGTCACGCTCAATAAACGCATATAAAACAGATTGATCTTCTTCCGGTATTTCTGCAATAGATAAAAATTTACCGTTGGTGTGATGCTCTGCCCAAGCCCAAACCTGTTGTTTTGGCTCATATGTTAATGAAAGCAAAACACCATCGCCACGTACAAAATATATAATATTCAAAGGGTTACGCAATAATGCACAATCAATAATTTTTTGCCCATCAAAAAGTTGTGGGCACATTATTGATAAGTCGATTGTTTGATAAAAAGATGCGTTGTATCCGCTTGCCAATGATATTTCGTGTACGTGCCCTGTTTGATCGGAGGAAAAAATTGTAGCGCCGTCAACTTCAACAGGTGTCACATCATTTGCACCTGTACTGTACTGCTTGTTCATATTCACACTAGCAGCTGTTACGGCTCCATCCGCTGACATTTTCCAAAGTGCCCCACTTGTCAAAATAAGTAAATCACTCATTGTAACTAGGTGTTTAACACCGTTACCGTCGCGGGCAGCAAACCGTATTTGAATTGAATCTGTATCTTGAGTAGGAATGTGGTACCCGAAATTGTCATCCGTTGCCGTACGCGACATGCGAATCCATTGGGGCGATTTATAACCGCCGCCATACACTTTTCGCTGCCCGTGATATGCAACTGCGGTCGGGTAAAATTCAAAAGGATTACGAATTAATGGCGGTGTGATTGAACCGTTTGTCTCAATATTATCGTCTGTGAAGCTTGTTTCAGTTGTTTCACCAATAAAGCTTGCTAAACCAGATCGTAGTTTAAAAATGTTATAACGGTTCGCACCTGTTACCGCATCCCATGTAATGACTCAACCACGTAAATTTATACCGCACGACTACCAACATTTAATTATCAATCACATTCTTGATAATGAACGTTGTGCCGTGTTTGCGGGAATGGGTACAGGTAAAACATCTTCTACCCTCACCGCTTTAGAAATTCTCGAATTGTTTGAGCCGGGGCCGACTCTCGTCGTTGCCCCTTTGCGAGTTGCTGCAACCACATGGCCCGATGAAGCTAAGAAATGGGAACATCTACAAGATTATAAAGTTGTTGCCGTGGTCGGTTCGCCTGAAGACCGTGTACGTGCTTTAAAACAAAAAGCAAATGCGTACGCAATTAACTATGAAAATTTACCATGGTTAATTGATTTTCTAGGTAGCAAATGGCCCTTTACAAAAGTGGTCGCCGATGAAAGCACAAAGCTAAAAGGTTTTCGTTTAAGACAAGGTTCGGTACGCGCACGCGCCTTAGGTAAAGTCGCGCATACTCGAGTCAAACGATTCATTGAATTAACGGGAACGCCTGCACCCAACGGGCTTAAAGACCTTTGGGGCCAACTATGGTTCATTGATCGTGGTCAAAGATTAGGCACCAGTTTCAGCGCTTTTACAGATCGTTGGTTTCAAAAGGTTGTAGTTGGTGACGATCGTAACGCCGTTAACCTTGTTCCATTCGATCATAGTCAAGGCGAAATTCATGCACGAATTAATGACGTATGTTTAAGCATTGAGGCTAAAGATTATTTCAATATTAAAGAGCCGATCGTCTACCCAATCGAAGTAGAGCTTACAGGCAAAGCCCGTAAAACCTATGAAGAAATGGAAAAGGAAATGTTCATTGAACTAGCTGAAACTGTTGAAGTCGAAGCATTCAACGCAGCGTCAAAAACAATGAAGTGTTTGCAGATTGCAAGCGGTTCTATTTACACCGATGAAAACGGCACTTGGCACCCTATCCATGATTTAAAAATTCAGGCGCTTGAATCAGTAATTGAAGAAGCTGCGGGCATGCCTGTGTTGGTTGCATACCATTTTAAAAGCGACCTTGAGCGTTTATTAAAAGCATTCCCAAAAGGTCGCCATTTAGATAAAGACCCGCAAACGATTCACGATTGGAACGCGGGCAAAATCCCTGTGTTATTTGCTCATCCTGCAAGTGCAGGCCACGGGCTTAATTTACAAGACGGTGGAAATATCCTTGTGTTCTTTTCCCACTGGTGGGATTTAGAACAATACCAACAAATTATCGAACGTATTGGACCAACACGCCAAGCGCAAGCGGGATATGACCGCCCTGTTTACATCTATCACATCATTGCAAAAGGCACGATGGATGAAATCGTAATGGAGCGCCGTGAGTCTAAACGCGAAGTACAAGATTTATTAATGGAGGCAATGAAAAAGCGATGCGAAGTTTAATTGAAAAAGATACAGACGATTTACCAGAAGAAATTTTAATTAGTATTGGAGAAGTAGCGTAATGGGAAAATATATTGTTGTAGTTGAATCAGAGAAACCACCACAGATTTTTATACATGACGATGTACCAAACATCGGTAAAGTTTTAGAAATTAAAGCGGAGGAGATACCGAACCGTGTGCCGGCTTCTTGGTTAATGGAACGGTATAATTTATCGAGAAAAACCATTATCGATGAATTAAGGGCTTATAATCTAGGCGGAGACGGAAAGCACCTTTATAACCCTGCTACTGTCATGCCGATTTTAGATAATCTAAATAAGGCTAAAGCCCAAAGGCAAGCAAGACGCAAAAACTAACAAGGGGCTTTATGCCCCTTTATTCAACATCATTTTCCAAGAAGCAATTCAACGGTAGCTTTTCCTTTCATATCATTAAAACTCGAATATTTAGTAGTGCTTTGAATAAAAGTGTTAAATTCATTATTCTCAGAAAGAGATGTATAATCTTCTACTGAAGAAATAGTTACACCCGCCTTTGAAAATAAATCGTTTAGATTTTCAAAAGGCGTATTCTTTTGAAAGAATTTTTCGGAAAGAATATCTTGAATTTTAACAGCTACAGACATTTTAAAAGCTCCTTATAAGTAATTCTAATAATAGTAAACAAAATAACTTATATTATGTGTAAAATAAATATTTTATTACAATAAAATTGCCCTGCCCCCACTGTGCCACCACTCTATTTTAAACAGTTGATTTAATTAAAATATTACAACCTTGCCAAGGTTGGGGTCGCGAGTTCGAGTCTCGTTTCCCGCTCCAAAATTCAAAAACCACTTAATTCGAAAGAATTAGGTGGTTTTTTTATTCTCTATTGGTTAGCTTTGACTACTCAAAATAGTCAAAATTCGCATTAAAAAACGCTTTATATTTCCGTTGCAACACCATGAAATTTGGAGTGTTATTATGCAGAAGCCAGTTAAAAGCGGGGACAGCGTGGCGCATCAATATTCGTTATCTAGGCAAACGTTATACGGCTACTCGAGATACAGCGAGTGAGTGTGAACAATGGGCCACTAAAAAATTATTAGAATTACAATCTGAATAGGCTAATCCTGAGTCTGAAAAAATCCATATCTCCTTCTATGCCCTTTTTTGAACAGTACTATCAAGAAGAAGGCAGAAAAATGAAGAGTGCCCGCTTAATTGTTCAAATACTTAAATGCCTAAAGAAAAAAGAATAATGAAAATATAATTAATATTTTATGATTAAACCCATCATTAATTTTTTATTGATATTGAAATTAAAAATTGGCTTAAAATTAAAAATTAGCTTAAAAGTATATTATCGCAAAGTCTCCCCCATTGAGGAGACTTTCTAAGTATTAAATGACTTAAGGATGAATTTTTTTCAATCCATCTTCTACAGCAAATTTAGCTTCCTCCCACTGTAAACGTGAACTGCCTTTAACTTGTTCCCATTTAGTTGTCAATTTAGATTCAACCTCGGAAAAATTAATTTCTGCATTATTATCTACACGATTTTCATAACCTAAACGATAAGCCGCTCGATAATCACGATCATATTCTAGATTCTTGTCTTCAGTATAATATGGCATTTTTTTATAGTTTTCTCGCCAATAATTATCTTCTTCTTGCCAGTCATTACTATCATCTTTTTGATTATTTGTTTGAGCTATATCATTACCTGCTATTGCTCCCACCACACCACCAATAATCCCCCCAACAACAGCACCTGGAGGGCCGCCAGCAACACCAAATGCAGCACCTACCGCCGCTCCTCCCAAGGTTCCTGCACCTGTAGCAACCAAATTCTCTCCACCTTCATTCATATCGGGTACATGATTGTTATTAGTCGGTGGAGAGTTTAAATCTGGACGGGCATTATCAATTGTGGTTGAAATGTCTTGTAATGGTTTGCTATTTGATACATTACCATTAGAAGATGGCTCTTTTTGAGTCGTATGATTACCAATTGAATTTGATTGTTTTGTATTTACCATTTTCTTACTCCCTATATTTTAAAATCTAGTATCTTTCAAAAGAGCTAGAATATTAAAAGAACTTTTGAAATATGCTTGACAATTATTATAATTCACCTTTAGTTTAGCTATGTTTCACAAATACCCCTATTAAGTAAGGAGATGTTATTAATTAATAAAAAGTATTTCTCATCAATAAAAATTCTTATTCAAATAGTCTTCACAATTATATCATTCTTTATCCCATAATCATTATATTTCGCTAGATTAAACATTACCCATAACATTCTAGTTTTACACTGCTCTGAAGGAAATTATGATTTTATGTATATGCAATTTAAAAAAGCCTAGTTAATTAATACTAGGCTTTTTAAATGTATTTTTTAAAGATACCAATTGTATATTATTTTATCTTTTTAAATATATCTTCAGCTGCTTTTAGGTGTTTCGCAACAGCATCACGTGTTTGTACGAGCATATTTTTTAATTCAGAATTTTTCGTGTTTGGTATTAACTGCTTATCAATTATCGTCAAAACTTTACGGTGAACTTTAACTTGACTCATCATGTAATTTTTATCAGTATCTGATGTTACTTGATTAAGCTTACTAACAATTTTATCACTATCATTTTGCAATGATTCACTAAGATTACTGGTTTGTGAAATCAACTGTAACCGACTTGCCAACGCTTGTGCATTTTTTTCATTGGCTGAATGTTCTTTAATCATCATTTCAGCATATTTCTTAGCTTCATCCATTTTTAGTTTTGGCAGTGCAGTTTTTGCCTGCTTAATTTCACCATTATTAGCTGTACTTAATATCTTGAAAATTTGACTATCAGTCAAATTTTCATGGTTTTCATTTAATATTTTAGAGTGATTCTTACCATCATTTATAGTTTGTTGATTCGCTGCCATAATCTCAAATGCACTGAAGCTTAAAACACCACTAATTGCGACACAGCTAATAATTTTCTTCGTTAAAATAGCTTTCATACCAATATCCTTTAACTTAATTCATGAGTATTTCTACCTATGGGTAGCTTTTTCACATTTCCAATCTATATCCCTACTTGTAAATTCAAGGTTGGGGTTATTTATTCATTATTTCACTCAACCATATTTATACCGCTCGTTGAATATTCTTCGCAAAGGGTAAATAGCTTATTTAAAGTAGATGATATAAATTTAATAATAAATCATGCCTCTGTATCCAATCTTATTAATGTAAATATAAAATATATATAATTTTAAAAAACATTAGCTTAAAAACAATTTTTAATTTTTATTTTTACGAAAATAACAATAAAGCTCTTTATATTAACTTATAGATACTAAAGCTAAAATTAAATATATTTTAAAGAAAATTTAAACCAATTTAACTTATTCGCCCATCTATAAAAAAGCATTTTCCTAAAGGCTTTAATTCACACACTGCACACAAACAATGACATGCACTTTTGTAGATATCGTATGAGCTGTGCAACCTGAAGGTAGAATACACAGCGAAATCAGAAACTTCATAGTGAAACGCGGTTAGCGATCCAACCATAAAAGAATTGTTCCTGCGTGGGATTTCGCTCACAAATTTTGATGTAACGTTGGCCTTGCATGATATTAAGAACCCGAACTAATACCTTCTCTACTTCTTTACCGCGCTTAGCCAGTGTTGTGGTTTGGAAATTTTCGATAGCGTTGGACTTAATGAGAGAGCCTTCGAATAGCTTTGAAGAACATGAGGTTTGATAAGCTCTTGATAAAGTTGTTTGGCTTGGTTGCTCTTCAAGAGGCTATACATCACCTTCTTTATTGACTCAATTTCATATATACTGGCCTCAGTATGAGATGAGCCTTATATAGTTCATTGCTAGATCAATGAATGACTAAGCCCTTAGCTTTCGAGCAAGGGCTTTTTTACGTCCAAAATAAAATGTTAACAAGATTTCATTTAACCTTTTGCGCTCAAATAAAAAAAGACCACATCCTCCAACAGAATAATGCAGCCTCTTTTAATAGTTAAGTTAATGTGATGTCTCTGCTGCTTTAGGTTTAAAGACCATTAAACAGACCACAATAAAAGCCAACAAAACAAAAGATGCGCTAAATCTGCTTAGCTCTAATCCACCATGCGCGATAGGTTTATCGAGGAAATCACCTAAAACCGCTCCGAGCGGTCGAGTAAGAACAAAGGCCAGCCAGAATAATAATGTTCTTGAGATTTTGGTATAGAAATAGCAGATTGCTAAAACCAATAACAAAGTACCAAAAATTAAAGCAGCGCTGGTATACCCTAACCCTTGAGTATCCGCAGTCCAATCACCTAATGCTGTTCCCAATGTTTGAGAGAACATAATGGTTAGCCAATAGAAGGCTTCACTTTTAGCAGATTGAATACTTTTTACCGAAATTGTGCCGCAGCTTAAATACCAGACAAACAAAGAGAGACCTAATAAAATAAGCAATATTAAACTTCCACCTGCATAACCCACACCTAAAGTTCGGTCAACAAAGTCGGCAATTGTTGTTCCTAATGTGGTCGTGGCAATAATGGTCGCCCAATAAAAAAATGAATTGTATTTTTTGGCTTTAATTTGCAAGCCAACAAAAACTGCAAATATCACTGCGAAAATAGCTGTACTAATTACATATCCCAAATTAAGGGACATAGATAGCGCATCTCCAGCAGTTTCACCTAAGGTGGTAGCAGCAATTTTAATGATCCAGAACAGTAACGTAACTTCTGGAACTTTACTTAAACTTTTAGATAAACTTTCATGACTCATCACTGTATGTTCTCCAAACATACTCACCGATTGGCCAATATCTAAAAGATCAAGCCTTAACCTGAAATTAAGAGTAAAAATAAACTACAAAGTTCCCCAATAATGAATACTTTGACCTGTTAATTGAAAGGTTGAGTTCTTAATTTGTTGCAAACACTTTGTTATACAAACTTTTTCAACTTAATGTCATAAATATTAAGTTGTTCTTTATTACTCTCAAGTTTGGTAGTCATTTTTATAACATTTCACTTCATCTATAGTTTTTATTTTCTAATACTTTTATTGTTATTTTCTTGAATTAAATAAAAAACCTACTCCATGAGCAGGTCTTATTTACTTATATAGCTCAGCTTATAGAACTCTTCGCTAAACATTTTTCATGCCATATCATTTGAAAGTCTTCAACAGCTTTTGTTTTGGTTAAAGGATCTTCAAATAACTTAGAAGAATACGCTGTATCTATAATTTGTTGATAAAGCTCTTTTGCCTCTGCTTCTTCAAGATGACTAGCAATCTCTTGTAGTTCAATCACTGGTACATCATGTTGTCTCGCATCCATAACACCTTTTGCAGCATTTTTCACAAGATAACAATAATGCGTTTCCATAGTTTCAGATGCAGCATAGCATGGAAGAGTGATCGCGCTCATAAAGAGGAATATAAATTTCATAATCTCACCTTAATTTCACGCGCAAGGGTAACAAGTTATCCTTTAAAATTACAGCCCAAGTATTTTAAAGGTTCGCTCATCGAGCTCCCTCAGCTCATCCAAAGTATAAAGTCGGCCTTTAGGATCAAAGAATTTGTCAAAATCAAATTGCCCTTCTTTATATAATTTATAGCGTTTAGGGCCTAACCATTCTTTTTGGAAAAAATTATCGGTCAGTTTAAAAAACTCTTTAAAGGAAATATCTGCATCTATTTGACCCATTAATTGAGCCCGTTCATCTTTAGGAATGTCTCGCATCCTTCTTTCATCCATAATAAAAGACCGATTACCAATAAGCCTTCCGTCCTTACTAACAGGAACCAGAATACTCCGGCAATTGGGATGCAAAGGTGGCACCCTTTTCGCTGGATCATTCAATTTCCAAATTGAACCGTCAATGGCTGCACAAACTTTAGAAGTCCTCCCATCAAGTACACTCACAAACCTGACATATTCAAAATTAAATTTTTTGAAGTTATATAAATAGACCTGATTTGAGATATGGCTCCGCAGGGTTCTGACAATACGTTCAATATCAATTCTGGTACTGTTGAGCAATCCATCTTCATACTTAAGGCGTTTCGTACCAGTAATACGCCTAATAATTTGCTGAGGTGTCATACCTGTATTCATTCCATCGCGAATAGCATATTCAATTCTTTGCAAGGCGTTCTCACTAATTTGAGCTAAGGATTCATCAACTAAGGCACCCCCCGCTAATGGAACTCGTTTTATTAATTTATAGAGGTGCTCTCTCTCTAAATCTTTAACGACTTTACTAAATAACTTAGCCACATAATTTGATTCATAAACAGCCAAACTAGTTGCCGAATGAGCAAACATTTCTGGTAGAACAGCACGTATTGAATTAAACCAATCTGAAATCACAAGTTGAATATTTTTAAGGTGACGAGTTGTGTATTCTCCACCTGCTAAAGCAGCCCTTTCAGTATCATTAAGCTCTTTTATTAAATGCTCCAAACGATCAAGCATAGCTATCGTTTCAGTATTAAAAAATCTAAAAAGCTCATTTACCGATCTGGAAGATGCTCGATAAAGATAGGCTTGATGTTGTGTGAAGACATCAAAAAGCGATTTTTCAGTAATATTCTTCATGAAAGTTACCTCTAAAAAGCGCACTTTATTATTTTTTTTATATCGCTGATCTGTAGAAATTTTAAGGAACTAAAAATTTGAAAAGCTAATTAAACTGGTAATTTTGTTTTATAAATTTTTTCTGAACGCTAATGTTTCCAATAAAATTGGCCAACCATAAAATAAATTCATCACGATACTCAAAGCGCGGAAGTAAGCTCAAGTCAACTTTTATCTCTCTTTCAGAAAGAGGCTTACTTAAACATTCTTCAAAATCAATTTTGCTATATTTTAGTTTTAAATTGATTTGCTCAGCTTCTTTTCTAATTTCAGCCATGACTCTATTAAGATTAGTCACCGGATTATCAGTAATCTGGTACTTTTCATAAATATTGGCGTATACATTTTCAGCAATATCTAAATATTTAATGAGTTCAGCATTCTCATTCATCTCGTTATCTTCCTATTTTTTTGGAAATTATGTACGAGTAAATGTTTCTATACGTAATTTAAGCGTATTTTTATGTGAAAAATATTTTAATAAAAATAACAATTCATTGCTTAACCTACTATTTTTTATATCATTAATATTTTCTCATAAAACATTTCCATATTTTCTGACATTTTTAATTGGCATAAATATGTACCATTAACGGTTTTAACAGAAAAAACCGCCCCAGAAGGCGGTAGCTGAATTCTATCAGCGAGATATAGAAGTATGGTGGATGAATACTTCTATATTTTATGAAGACAGTTTACTATTTTTAATATAGTCCTCAGATTTAAAGTAATTAATAATCATCTCTGCATTTTCTTCTCTACTTGGCTCAGCAGCAGCTGGAATCTCGGTCTTATCCATTTCAAAGTCTTTCGGAATATAGTTTGAAATTGGAGGCAGCTTTTCCTTTCCGCCTACCGTCATTCGTTCAATAAAACCAGCCAACCATAAAATAAACTCGCCTTCATTTTTAAACTTAGGCATCAAACTTAAATCTATATGGACTGATTTTTCTTTATTAAATTGATTTAGGCATTCTTCAAAATTTATAAAATTATACTTAAGTTTGAACTCAGTACCTTTAATTGCTTTACGAATCAGGCTAATTAAACAATTCAAATTTTGAATCATATCATCCGTAAATAAATTGTCTTTTTTAATTTCCTTATATACTTTATCCGCTATAGCTAAATACTTTGGCATTTCTTCCTCCTCAATTTTTTATAAATAATTGAAAATAAAAAAATTCATATTTTGATTATGAAGAATTAATTGTAATTGAGTGAAATCAAATTAGCTTTCAATGTAAAAATTACCAATATTATGTAAAATTGCACCAGAATGAACCACAAAAAAATTCATATTACGTTAACTGGTCCACAATTTTATTTAATAATTTTAACTAATTAGAAATGTTTTCTTTCAATTGTAAATGATTATTTTTTAGACATACTCTTCTAAGACAATAGTTTTATAAATCAATGAGAAACTTATTTTTTAAATTGCTTTTTCTATGATAAAACTCAATATCGAGATTGTCTTTCTTTAAGTTGATAATTTAAAAAAACTTAATTAAAGATAAATTTATAACACTGATCTATCTGTTATATTTTTTTGAAAAAATTCTGTATCTATGATTACACATTGTATTTCTTCATGATAGCAACTATCTAGACACGAGGTAGCTAACATGAATTTTTTAAGAAAGAAAAATAAAGCTAGTTTTGTATTATTTATTATCACTCTCTATTCAATGTTAGGGTTTGGCTTAGGCTATGTTATTTGGGAATATTTCCTACAAATTCCATGATTTATTAAGCATGAAAAGTACCTTTCAAAATTTAAGTTATCTCAAGATTGAAAGGTACTTAGCCATCAGTTAACGCTATGTCTGGCAATTTCAGCATTAATCTCTAGACTTATTTCTTTACTGCGATGATAAGCTGCTTTTAAAGCCAGTCGAATATCATCGGAAAGATTGCCTAGCTCAAACATTCGTAATGCAGATTCAGTAATGCCATTAGCTAATGTGACCTTGCCACATAACTCACTTGGCTGAACATTACTTTTACGCACCATGTCTACAGCACCTGATGCTGCTTGAAGTGCCAGATCTAAAGCAAACTGCTTATCTAGCCCCATAGAAACACCAGTTTTTACCATACTGTCGAGGATATAAAAGAAGTACGCTGGGCCTGAACCCGATAACGCAATAATGGCATCACTTTCTGATTCTGAATTTGCCCAATAGGTCTGCCCTGTGGCTGAATAAATTGTCTCAACTAACTCTTTATCTAAAGGTTCTAGATATTCTGAACCAATCAACACATGAGTACCTGTATAAGTTAATACCGGTGGGTTAGATATGATTCTTATAACCTTTTTTGAACCCGTAATATTCATGAGTTGTTTGATATTAATTCCAGCCATCATCGATACAATAGTTTTATCAGCTAACCATTTTTTTAATGGTGCTAAGATGACTTTTAGATTTTTTGGGTCTACTAATAGAACAACGATATCAGCCTTTTTTACCTCATGCTGCTTTTGCTTTAGAATGATTTCATTATCAAACTTTCCTTCCTCTATAAGATTAATTTTTTCTTTTTGAAATCCTTTTAAAACCAAACAGAGGTGGTCCCACATGTTTGAACAACTAAAAGCTTATTTATAAGTGATACTCTGCTCTAGTTAAGCTACCTTATTTTGTTGTGGTAGCTGGTCATAGTAAAACTCATCTGGAGTCATTTTGTCCAGACTCGAATGAGGTCGTTTCAAATTATAAAATTCAAAATATGCGTTTAATTGCTTCTTCGCATCCAAAACATTGCTGTAGGCTTTGAGATACACCTCTTCATATTTAAC
>NZ_JFXL01000012.1:0-122703 GCF_000588255.1 Acinetobacter sp. 1424608 | reverse complement strand
ATCACGGGGAATATCTAAAGCCAGTTGTCCATCTTGAGTTGTAATGGTTTTAGAACTAAACCCATTACGGCTATTTGAGCCTTTCTTGGGCTGATGCTTTTCATAACCGAGATGGTCTGAAAGTTCAGTATTGAGTGCAGTTTCAATCATGAATTTTTTAAAGACTGCTGTCATTTGGTTTAAGTCTTCTGGTGTTTTTAGACCTTTAGCCAATTCGGCAGCCATACTTTTGATTGTTGCTTCATCCATGTGAAGTACCTTTTGTAATTATCCTCTGAAGGATAAATGAAAATTAAGTACTTACACAAAATTTAGAACAGTCCCTTAAAACCAATTGAAATGGCTAAAAACAAAGTCAAAGCGATCAAAACAACAATCATTCCCTGTTTGTCTTTTTTATACATGGGCTTAGCAATATGACACCTTCATTACTTATCATCTTACTTCAAGCCAATACAAGCGTATATTTATACATACAAAATACTGCAAAAATCATAAACCTGCATTCATAGCCGTTTTCACGTAAAATACCCCTAATTCAAATTAAGGAATTGTTCAATGCCACCATTTGTCTTGGTTGATGGGTCCTATTTTTTATTTCGTGCATATCATGCATTACCACCATTGACGACCTCTACTGGGTTACATACCAATGCAATACGTGGGGCAATTTCTGCCATTCAAAAATTAATGCGCCGTATGCAACCAACACATATGGCCGTAATTTTCGATACGCCTGAGCCAACTTTCCGTCATAAGCTTTCACCTATTTATAAAGGTGATCGTCCAACCATGCCGGAAGAGTTATCTCAACAGATTCCATATTTACACGCTCTAATTAAAGCGCAAGGAATTCCTTTATATAGCCTTCCAGGTGCTGAAGCTGATGACATTATCGGGACACTGGCTAAACGTGCCGTACTTGAGGGGCATCATGTACTGATCTCAACCGGAGATAAAGACATGGCTCAGCTCGTCAACGACCATGTAAAACTTGAAGATAGCTTCAAAGATCGCGTGATGGATACCGATGGCGTATTTGAAAAGTTTGGCGTTTGGCCGAATCAGATTATCGATTACTTGACTCTAATGGGCGATGCATCTGACGGTATTATGGGCGTGCCTGGCGTGGGAGCAAAAACAGCAGCCAAGTTACTGACCGAATATGGCACTTTAGATAATATCATTGCTAATGTAGACCAGCTTAAAGGCAAACTGAGCCAAAATATTAAAGACAATTTAGATAACATTAAGCTTGATCATCAGTTGGCAAGTATTGTTTGCGACCTTCCTTTAGAACTCGACTGGCATGAATTAAAACTTACTGATCCAAATGTAGATGCCTTACGCAATCTCTATACGGAGCTTGAGTTTAGAAACCAATTACAGTCGCTTGATCATCCAAACAACCCAAATAGTTCAAGCTACAAACAGCAAGCTTCACAGACCGTGGTTCAAAATGAAGTTAAACCTGCTGAAACGATAGAAACAGAAGATCAAGCTAGCTTAACTAGTCAAGATGATCAGCTTGGGACTGCAAATTATCATACTGTTTTAACTCAAGAAGCTTGGGATCAACTCTGGCAACGCATGCAAAATGCCGATCATTTTGCTATTGATACAGAGACCACAAGTCTTGATTACCGTATTGCCGAAATGGTTGGTTTTTCAATCGCCTTTGATGCAAAAGATGCCTATTATGTGCCTTTAGCGCATAACTACGAAAATGCGCCACAGCAGCTGGATCGTGAACAAATTCTGGCTCAAATTAAGCCAGTATTAGAAAATGAAGCGGTTAAAAAAATCGGTCATCACCTTAAATATGATGCGCACATTTTTGCTAATCACGGTATAGAACTTAAAGGCTGGTATTTCGATAGCATGCTGGCATCTTATGTATTAAATGCAGCAGCAACTCGTCACGGTATGGATGATGTTGCTCGTGTCTATTTAAGTCACTTAACCACAACTTTTGAACAAATTGCTGGTAAAGGTGCTAAACAGAAGACTTTTAATCAAATTGAGATTGAAGTTGCAGCTCATTATGCAGCCGAAGATGTACATGTGACTTATCGTTTATATGAAGTCCTTTCAAATAAACTTAAAGCACATCCTGAGCTAGAAAATATTTTATATAATATCGAAATGCCGGTTGCCCGAATTTTGTCAGGCATGGAAGAAGATGGTATTCGTTTAGATCATGCATTCTTAGATAAATTAAGTGTTGAATTTGCAAAAACCATGGAAGGCCTTGAAAATCAGGCTATGGAAATTGCAGATGAAACTTTTAACATTGCTTCACCTAAACAAGTAGGCGAAATCCTATTTGATAAATTAGGTATTAAAGGTGGTAAAAAAACTGCAACTGGACAATACAGTACCAGTGAAAGTGTTTTAGAAAAAATCGAACACCCATTGGCGGAAATTATTCTAGAACATCGTGGGTTAGCAAAGCTAAAAAGTACCTATACTGACCGTCTAGTTGAACAATCTCATAACGATACCCATCGCGTACATACAAGTTATCACCAAGCTCTCACAGCGACAGGTCGTCTATCTTCTTCGGATCCTAACTTACAAAATATTCCAATTCGTAGACAAATTGGCCGTCAAATTCGTAAAGCATTCATTGCACCAGAAGGACGAGTTTTACTAGCAGCCGATTACTCACAAATTGAACTTCGTTTAATGGCGCATTTTTCTCAAGATCATGCTTTAGTACATGCGTTCCAGCACGGACAAGACGTTCACCGCCGTACGGCAGCAGAAGTATTGGGTATTGCGATCGAAGATGTAACAAACGATCAGCGTCGCCAAGCTAAAGCTGTAAATTTTGGTTTACTTTACGGTATGTCCGAGTTTGGCTTAATTCGTCAGTTAGGCTTCACACGTCAAGAGTCGCAAAACTATATTAAGCAATATTTCCAACGCTATCCAGGTATTTATGAATACATGCAACGTACCCGCCAAGTAGCATCGGAGCAAGGCTTTGTTGAAACTATTTTAGGACGTCGTCTTTATACACCAGATATTGATGCTCGAAATGTGATGGTACGTAAGGCTGCTGAACGTGCTGCGATCAATGCGCCTTTGCAAGGTAGTGCAGCTGATATTATTAAACTTGCAATGATTGCAGTTGATAAAATCTTGCCAAAAGATCAAGCAAAACTACTACTTCAGGTACACGATGAATTAGTGTTTGAAGCCGATCAAAATATTGCAGAAGAACTTTCTAAGCAAATCGCAAGTGTTATGGAATCCGTTGTCGAAATTTCTGTGCCTTTACTTGTTGAAGTTGGGCAAGGACAAAACTGGGATGATGCACACTAAGTCATCAATAAACCAATAAAAAAGGGCTGTGAAATACAGCCCTTTTTTATCGTCTCAACTTAAAGTCCAGTTAAAAGAACTTTAGCGACTTCATTCATTAAGATCTCAGCAATATAGAGCGCTAAGAATGCCAAAATTGGCGACAAATCAATCATCCCCATATTAGGCAGTAAGCGACGGAACGGCGCTAATAATGGTTCTGCCAAATCTTGAATGACTTCAATATAAGGTGAACGAGATTGAGTGAACATCACCACCCAACTCAAAATGATTGTCGCAAAAATTAAATAACGACAGAAACGAATCAAATCTTGGATCATTGTTACAAATGTCAGAATCACTAAATGAATCGGACTATTTGGCATTGAACCTGAAAGATACATCACACCGAAAATTTTCAGTAAATATAAAATAATTAAAAGAACTAACGCGGCTAAATTGAATCGGCCTTTTGCGACTGTTGGAAAAATTCGGCCAAAAATATCAACAATCTTCGTCGCCTTTACTGTCGATAAAACCACAGGATTATAAGGACTTACTGCCGCCAATTGCATTAAGAACCGGAAAAAGACCAATAAAATCGCAACGTTAATTAAAATTCCAAAAATTAGCGCAGAATTTGCACCCATAGTTGTCTTATCCTATTAAAGCTATTTTGCACTGTCACTCAGTTCTTGAGCCAATTCTTGACTACGTTTCTGTGCAGCAGCTAATGCAGATTGAATATTTTGAGAGATTTGTGCACGATCAAAAACTTCAAGTGCAGCTTGTGTTGTACCATTCGGTGATGTCACATTTTTACGTAGTTCAGACGGAGTATTTGAACTCGTAATTGCCATTTGAGCCGCACCTAATGCTGTTTGAAGAGTTAAAGCAGTTGCAACTTTTTCATCTAGGCCTAGATTTTTACCTGCACGGATCATACTTTCCATGAGGTAGAAGAAGTAAGCCGGGCCTGAACCTGAAACTGCTGTTACCGCATCAATTTGAGCTTCGGAGTTTACCCAAATTGTTAAACCAGTTGCTGCTAAAATTTGACTCGTTAATTCACGGTCTGAAGCACCAACTACATCAGTCGCATAAATACCATGTGCGCCAGTTTGAACTAATGCTGGCGTATTCGGCATAACACGAACAATTCGTTCGCTATCAATAAGATTTGATATTGTCTTAATTTCCGCACCAGCAATGATGGAAATAACCAGTTTATCCGATAATAAGCCTTTCAGCGGACGTAGAACATTCGCTAGAACTTGTGGCTTTACCGCAAGTACGACAACATCCGCATTTTTAATTGCAGCCACATTATCTTGGGTTACATGAACTTCTTTTTCTTGTAATAAATGACGGATTTGTTCAACTGGATCTGAAACGGTAATACGTGTTGGTGGCAAGCCTCTTGAAATCAGCCCGCCGATCAACGCTTGGGCCATATTACCACCACCAATAAAACAGATATTACTATTTACTGCACTTGTCATAACCATATTCGCCATTTACCAGATCACAAGAATGAGAAATTAAATCTGGTTGCCATCCTCCTTGCTCACAATACGGAGACTGAGCCAACCAAAATCCTTTCGGTGTAAAAACCCCAAGCATAACATTATCTATGACTAATATTTGAATTGTATGACGAAGCCAAGGCAAAATATGTGCTTCTTGAATCGCTTTTTTTAACGGCCATTGTCCAACACGACCATATAGATGAATCTTTTCCCCACCTTGGCGTCGAATTATTTTCAATTTTTTATTCAATAAAGAATGACTTAAACCAATTTTTTTACTCTCAATATGGAACAGTCCTGCTGCACCCTGCCATTCTTCTTGTAATTTAAATGAATGCTCCAGTTCAGCTTCAACCAGATTTAATTTTTCAGCAAGATAAATCTGTTTACTTAACCTATAAAGAATATTTTGATAACGGACGTAATAAAACTGGTTCCAATGTAAAGCGGCTTGTGCATCAGATTTAGAATCAATGACTTCTTTTTTTAAGCGCTCGACCATTTCAAATGCAGGTCGATATTGCCCATCACCCTTCATCCATGCAGAAAGTAACTGGCGCTGTCGCGCAAAAGATAACTCGGATAATTTCGTTAAATCTAAATAATCAGCTGAACCCGAATATTGCCAATCATTTTTCAGAACTTCTTCTAAAATTTCGGAAGCATCCTGCATGAGATAACTGGTTCGGCTCAGCGCCTGCTGCATTTTTGGAAATCTTTTTGATAAAAATGGCCAAAGCTCTTCACGACACCACACACGGTCATAATGGGTATCATAATTCATTGGATCATCAATATACTTCACTTCAAGCTGAGCAGCCCAAGAAGCAATTTGCTCACGTGTTAAATCCAAAAAAGGACGCCAAATCGTCATATTTTCACGGTAATCAATGGCTTGCATTGCAGCAAGTCCATCTACACCTGTACCTGACAATAAACGTAAAATAGCTGTTTCGGCCTGATCTTGCTGATGATGAGCAAGCAATAGAATTTCATTTTGTTGTAAATGTTGCTGATAAGCTTGATAACGTGCTTGACGTGCTTGAGCTTCCAGATTCCCATCAGAAATCTGTACTTTTTGAATAATATAAGAAATATTTAAACTTGTTGCCTGACTGGCAACAAGTTTCCCCCATTCTGCACTTTGTTCTTGCAGTTGATGATCAATGTAAATTACCCGGATCTTTTGAGGGAAAATTTGAGTCATTAAATGTAGTAGTAGCATTGAATCCATGCCACCACTACATCCAATAAGAAAAGAACTATTTTCTGAAAACTCTTGAGCCTGCTTTAAGACGTGATGCCTAAATTTTCGCTGCCAAACTTCATTAAACGTTGATAACGTGCTTCGCATCGTTCATTTGCATCCATCGGTAGCAATTCATCCAAAGCTTGCTTTAAAACTACTTTTAGGTTTTGCATCACACGCTCAGGATCTAAATGAGCTCCTTCGCCTTCATCTACTACATATTCAACAATACCTAGAGATTGTAGTTTATCTGCTGTTAAACCTAAAGCTTCACTCGCTTGAGCTGCTTTTTCAGCAGTCTTCCATAAAATAGATGCACAACCTTCTGGTGAAATCACAGAATAAATACTATGTGATAGCATAATCACACGGTCAGCAACCCCAATACCTAGAGCACCGCCAGAACCACCTTCACCGAGTACTGTTGCAACAACAGGAACTTTCAAACTTGAAAGTTGAGCAAGACTAGTGGCAATTGCTTCAGCTTGTCCACGTTCTTCAGCACCAACACCTGGATATGCACCCATCGTATCAATAAACGTGAAAACTGGAAGATTAAAACGCTCAGCCATATCTAGTAAACGCTGAGATTTACGGTAACCTTCTGGGTTCGCCATACCAAAGTTGTGCTTTAATTTTTCACGGGTACTACGACCACGGTGTTGTCCAATGACCATCACAGGTTGACCGTCAAAACGAGCAAGACCACCTACCATCGCACCATCGTCACCAAACAAACGATCACCATGCAAGGCATCAAACTCTGTAAAGATTTCACCGACATAATCTAGAAACTGCGGACGATCAGGATGACGTGCAATTTGAACCGTTGTCCACGCTTTGGACTGAGTAGCTTTTTTCATAGGTCGAATATTATCCCTTTAATCGATAAATTTTTCCGACTGAATATTCAATTCAATGTCCCAATGCTTAAACTGCTCTTGCTCATCATGCAAGTCGGCAACTAACAATGGCCATTGTTTGGCATCACCAGAAACACTAAGCTGCCATTGTTGATCATTTATGATGGTCAATTCAATGGCAGGAAGCATCTGATCACTGCGACTATGGTTGAGTAAAACTGCAAGGCGAAGTAATAAACTTAGGTAGAGTAATTTATTACCGCCCGCCTTTAAAACTTCATTTTTTACATCATTACGTAATTTACGACGATGATGAGCAACTAAATGTGAAAGATGGTTTTGATCAATTTGTGAGAAACCAGGAATATCAGAATGCTGTAATAAATAAGCACCATGACGATGATAACCACCATGACTAATTGCTAAACCAATTTCATGCAAATATGCTGCACGGCGCAGTAAGTCACTGTCTTCACTGGTTAAATTCAGAGATTCTGCTACCCCATCAAATAAGTGTTGAGCTGTATTTACAACTCGTTCTGCTTGTTTCGGATCAGCGTTATAACGTCCCATTAGGGCTTGCACACTACGATCTCGGATATCTTCATGCTTAAAACGACCTAAAAGGTCATACATGACTCCTTCACGTAATGCACCATCAGAATATGCCAAATGTTCAATTTCTAATACTTCAAAAACTGCGTACAAAATTGCCAACCCGGCTGGCAAAACTGCTCGTCGATCTTCTCTAAGTCCTTCAAAATCAATTTCAGAAATATTTTTGAACTTGAGCAACTTATCTTTAAGTTTATAGAGGCCTTCACGAGTAACATTTTCTTGCTCGTCACTTAACCCCATATTTACCATAATTTGACGGCAGGCTTTAATTGTACCGCTAGAACCAACAACAGTATCCCAACCTTCCATCTTATAAGTTGTTGCGATCGCTGAAAGTTCTTTGCGCGCAGCAACCACTGCCTTATCAAAAGCTTTTTGGGTAATTTCACCATCAGCAAAGTAGGCTTTAGTATATGCTACACACCCCATCTGTAATGATTCGGTATAAATCGGCTCGAATTCTTCGCCAATAATAAACTCAGTAGACCCACCACCGATGTCAACAACTAAGCGGCGTCCACCATTTGCCATCGTGTGAGATACACCAAGATAAATCAGTCGTGCTTCTTCACGGCCTGCAATAATTTCAATAGGTTTAGGTAAAATTTCAGCAGCTTTTTGAATAAACTCATGGCCATTTTTAGCCTGACGCAAAGCATTCGTTGCCACAATTCTTAAACGATTAGGTTGAACCGACCCCAAACGCCCGACAAAACGAGCCAAACATGCCAAGCCACGTTGCTGTGCAGCTTCTGTTAAGTTTTTATTTTCATCAAGACCAGCTGCAAGCTGTACTTTTTCTGACATTGAAGCCACTTTTTTAACTTCACCGTGATCTACCCGTGCAATGGCAAGGTGAAAACTGTTCGACCCCATATCTATGGCAGCAAGTAATTCTTCATCAATCAGAAAGTCAGACATTATTGAACTAAACCCATAACAATTCACGCCTAGAGTAATTCACAAGAATGCAATTGAAAAGCCATTTTCATCAACAATTAATAGCCATCGATAATTTTCGATTTGTTAAACGATTGTAAAAGCCGATGGTGAATATCGTGAGCATCCATTAGACAAATTTAATTAAGCCTTGAATAATAGCATCAAACCCTTACATTGAACTAAGTAGCTATGTAATACTGATAGAGATTATATCCTCCTATAGTGATAGCACTTTTTTCTAAAAATTGGAGCCGTACCATGTCTGCGACTATTGTAAATACAACTGATGATAACTTCCAAGCAGATGTTCTAGATGCAGAAACACCTGTACTTGTTGACTTCTGGGCAGGTTGGTGTGCACCTTGTAAAGCGATTGCACCTGTTCTTGAAGATTTATCAAGTGAATATGCTGGTAAAGTAAAAATCGTTAAAGTTGACGTGACTTCTTGTGAAGATACTGCAGTGAAATACAATATCCGTAATATTCCTGCTTTATTACTTTTCAAAAATGGTGAAGTAGTAGCGCAGCAAATCGGTGCTGTACCTCGTTCTAAACTCGTTAGCTTCATTGACGAAAACGTTTAAGTCCGAACGTTACAGATGAAATACGCTATATCTCTATAGCGTATTTTTTTCGGCTATAAATTGACAAATTAGCTGATCTCACTTATATTGCATGCTCAAGAGGCACTGAAGGGAATCGTCTTCTGTCCGGCTTCTTACAAGACACAAACATAAAGATCGCCACTCGGCAACAGAAATTGTTTTTTCACATTTCTCTTCGAAACAGTTAATTAGACTTCTGAATTGTTATTGTGTAAATACAATTGCGATACTCTTTTTTGTATGCGAGCGATTTTTCTTCTTTTAAACCACACTCTATTCTTTCCTAATTCTGACCCCTATGAACTTAACTGAACTCAAGAAAAAACCAATCGGCGAACTAATTAAAATTGCTGAATTTATGGGCCTTGAAGGTATGGCTCGTAACCGAAAGCAAGATATTATCTTTGCCATCTTGAAACGCCATGCAATGAATGGTGAAGAAATTTTTGGTGACGGCGTTCTTGAAATTCTCTCTGATGGTTTTGGTTTTTTGCGCTCTGCCGCAGGTTCGTATTTAGCTGGTCCGGATGATATTTATGTGAGCCCCTCACAAATCCGACGCTTTAACTTGCGTACAGGTGATACCATCACAGGTACTATTCGCCCTCCGAAAGAAGGTGAGCGTTATTTTGCGTTGCTCAAAGTTAACCAGATTAACTATGACACGCCAGAAAATTCTCGAAATAAAATTTTATTTGAAAACTTAACTCCCCTTTTCCCAACCGAACAATTGGTTATGGAACTTGGTAATGGTACAACAGAAGACTTAACTGCTCGTGTTGTCGACTTAGTTGCGCCAATTGGTAAAGGACAACGTTCTATTATTGTTGCACCGCCAAAAGCGGGTAAAACAATGTTACTTCAAAACATTGCACAATCTATTGTGAGAAACAATCCGGAAGTGTTCCTTATTGTTTTACTTATTGATGAGCGTCCAGAAGAAGTAACTGAAATGGAACGTACCGTACGCGGTGAAGTCGTTGCCTCAACATTTGATGAAGCACCAGCACGTCACGTACAAGTAGCTGAAATGGTCATTGAAAAAGCAAAACGTCTTGTTGAACATAAAAAAGATGTTGTGATTTTACTTGACTCTATCACACGTTTAGCTCGCGCATATAACACGGTAATTCCTTCATCAGGCAAGGTATTGACCGGTGGTGTAGATGCACATGCATTAGAACGTCCAAAACGTTTCTTCGGTGCTGCTCGTAACATCGAAGAAGGCGGTTCTTTAACAATCATCTCTACTGCTCTTATTGAAACTGGCAGTAAAATGGACGATGTAATTTACGAAGAATTCAAAGGTACTGGTAACCAAGAAATTACGCTTGATCGCCGTATTGCTGAGAAACGAGTCTTCCCTGCCATGAATATTAAGAAGTCAGGTACACGTCGTGAAGAACGTTTAATGGATGAAGATAAATTACGTAAAGTCTGGATCCTCCGTAAACTTCTTCATCCTATGGATGAGTTGGCTGCTATGGAATTCTTACTTGACCGTATGAAAGAAACCAAAACAAATGATGATTTCTTTGATCAGATGAAACGTAAAGCTTCCACTTAATCATTATGTTGTTTTCCAAAAAGCTACTCTCATGAGTAGCTTTTTTATTTGGTTGACATGCTTTACACAAAAATACATTTTGTTAAACCTTATGTAAGGATATATTTAAGCTTTTGAAAACAAATATTTTTAATATAAAAAAATTATGTTTTTTAGTAGCTTACTTATACCTTTTCCAATATATCTAATCTAATTGATTGTTTTTTTCTGTTAAAAAACAGGCTGTTTTTTCAATTTTTCTGCGCTTTTTTGACAGGTGACAGTAGTATTTCAACATTTGCAGTGATAGCATAGCGGCAGACCAGTTAGACTGCTCCATGCGTTGTTACCTAGCTACGTTTAGGAATAATAAAAGCAAAACAGCCTAACTTAGGTTTTTTTAATCTCAAATTTTTTTTGTGAGAGTGATGCCATGTTATTCAAAAAATTCGCTGTTGCTGCTGCTGTTGCCGCTACTTTAGCTTTCGTTGGTTGTTCTAAGAAAGAAGAAGCTCCAGCTGCTGCTGCTGCTTCTGAAGCTGTAGCTGCTGCTTCTGAAGCTACTGCTGCTGCTTCTGAAGCTGCTGTTGCTGTTGACGCTGCTGCTTCTGAAACTGCTGCTGCTGCTTCTGACGTTGCTGCTTCTGCTTCTGACGCTGCTGCTTCTGCTGACGCTGCTGCTTCTGCTGCACACTAATCTAGAATCTAGATTAGATAAAAAGAGGACGTTATGTCCTCTTTTTTTATGCTTAAATTTTATGATTTAAACAAATATATATTCGATATATGATTTAAATGAATTTTATCGCTCCATAAAATATATTAATTCTAAAGCTATAAAAAATTATAAATAAAAAAAGCAGATCAATCGATCTGCTCATTTCCAACGCGTTGTCTAAATTTCTGACCTGCTCTAAAGGTCACTACACGACGGGCAGAAATCGGAATTTCTTCGCCAGTTTTAGGATTACGTCCCGGACGCTCGCGTTTATCTCTAAGCTCGAAATTACCAAAACCAGAAAGCTTAACCTGCTCACCCGCGATAAGCGCTTGGCTAATTTCGTCAAAGAACAACTCGACCATTTGTTTTGCTTCACGGCGATTTAAGCTGGTTAACTCACTTAAATGATCAGCCATGTCTGCTTTAGTTAGTGCTGTCATGAGGCCCTCAATGTCGCTTGATAAGTGTTTTCCAACACTTGGATTATATTGTCCATACCAGATTTAATTTCAGCATCTTCAAGCGTACGTGAAGGATGTTGCCATAATAGTGCAAACGCTAATGAACGTTTACCTTCTTCGACACCCTGCCCCGTATACACATCGAATAACCAAGTAGAGTCTAAAAGCTCTCCACCAGTTTTTTCGATTAACTGCTGAATATCTCTAACATTTATATTATCAGAGATTAAAAGCGCAATATCACGTCTAACCGAAGGAAAACGTGATAATTCTGTAAAATTAGATACATAAGATTGCAAAACTGCTGCCTGATCAAGCTCAGCAACCCAAGTTGTGCTCAAATCGAGCTCATTTTCTAAAGATGGGTGCAAACGACCTAGGTAACCAATTGATTTACCATCAACTAAAATTTCAGCAGACTGTCCTGGATGTAACCATGAACGCTCTGAACGTACATATTCAACTTTGACACGTCCAGCAGCTAAAACTTCCTCTACTTCACCTTTAAAATCGAAGAAGTCCATTGGTTGTGGCTTAGCATGCCATGATTCTGGTTCACGAGAACCTACAGCAATTAAAGCTAATGTCGGGATTTGCCTTAAGTCTTGAATAGAATTGGCATCTTGATAATCAAAACGTAAGCCAAGCTCAAAGAAACGTACACGGCTTTGCTGACGATTTAAATTATATTGCACACAAGGAATTAAACTAGAAAGCAAAGTGCTACGCATTGCTGCCAAATCACTTGAAATTGGATTTGCTAGCATAAGTGGATTGACTTGCGGGTTTAACTGCTTTTCAAGTTTTGCATCAGCAAAGCTAAAGCTGATTGCTTCTTGGTAACCTAAAGTAACTACTGTTTGGCGTAGCTGTGCAATTTCAAAACGATCTTGGTACTTAACAAGCTGAACATCCATGCTTGGTAAGCTGATCTGAATATTGTCATATCCATCAATACGAGCAACTTCTTCAATCAAATCTTGATAAATTGCCATATCATAACGATGTGATGGTGGAACTACGCTCCATTCGCCATCAGCTTTAACAGTTACTTCACAACCTAGTCGAGTTAAAGCATCTGTAATAAATTCAGCAGCAACTTGATATCCCAATAATTGGTCTACCTGAGCTTGCTTAAGTTCGATCGCTTCACGTTTAGGAAGTAAATCAGATTTTTCAGCTATAGTAATTGGACCAAACTCACCACCTGCCAACTCTTGAATAAGCTGGGAAGCACGGTTCATCGCAATCAAAGGTAATTCGAAATCTACACCGCGTTCATAACGTTGCGAAGAGTCTGTGTGTAAACCAAAACGACGAGCACGCCCGGCAATCGCAAGCGGAGCAAAGAATGCACTTTCTAAGAAAATGTCTGTCGTATCATCAGTTACACTTGACGCTAGACCACCCATAATACCGGCAATTGCTAAAGCTTTCTGGTCATCAGCAATAACCATCACATCTTCTTGCAATTCAACTTCTTGATCATTCAAAAGTTGCAACTTTTCTTGCGGCTTAGCTTGGCGAACTTCTACAGTACCTTCGATTTTAGCCAAATCAAAACCATGCATTGGCTGGCCTAATTCCATTAGAACGTAGTTCGTTACATCAACTAAAATACTGTGTGTACGAATTCCTGAACGTGCTAAAGCTTGTTCCATCCATTCAGGAGTAGCAGCTTTCACATTGACATTTTTAATGACACGTCCTAAATAGCGTGGAGCACCCTCTGTACTGATAACAACCTTTTTCTCATCAGTGATTGTCGCATCAACCGATTTAATTTCAGGTTCATTCATTTGCAGTTGGTTAATCACTGCAATTTCACGTGCGATACCACGGATACTGAAACAGTCACCACGGTTTGGCGTAATACTAATATCGATGACGTTATCATCAAGTTTTAAGTATCCACGGATGTTTACCCCTACTGGAGCATCGGCAGGTAGCTCAAGCAAACCATCGATTTTATCTTCAAGATCAATTTCAGAAGCGCCGCACAGCATACCTTGTGACTCGACACCACGAAGCTTACCTTTTTTGATTTTAAAATCGCCTGGTAATACTGCGCCAATAGTTGCTACAGGTGCTTTCATTCCAGCACGAACGTTAGGAGCACCACATACAATTTGCAGAGGCTCACCTGAACCAATATTCACTGTTGTTACACGTAGACGGTCTGCATCTGGATGCTGTTCAACTGTTAGAACTTCACCAACTACAACTCCGGTAAATGGCTTAGCAACAGGCGCTAGTTCATCTACCTCAAGACCAAGCATAGTCAACTGATCAGATAATGTATCACTATCAATTGCAGGGTTAACCCATGTGCGTAACCAATTTTCGCTAATCTTCATCTTTATAAACCTTATTTAATCCTGAAAAAATGTTAGGCAAATTGGCGCAAGAAACGCACGTCATTTTGATAGAACATACGCAAGTCATTAATGCCATAACGCAACATTGCAAAACGTTCTACCCCTAAACCAAAAGCAAAGCCTTTGTATTTATCAGGATCAATACCCGCAGCACGCAATACATTTGGATGCACCATGCCACAGCCTAATACTTCTAACCAACGTCCACGCTCATCCATGATATCTACTTCTGCACTAGGCTCTGTAAATGGGAAATATGATGGGCGGAAACGTACTTTTAAATCTTTCTCAAAAAACTCATTAAGTAGGTTAATTAATAAACCTTTTAATTCAGCAAAGCTGGTGTTCTCAGCAACGTACAAACCTTCGATTTGATGGAACATTGGCGAATGCGTTTGGTCTGAGTCACAGCGGTATACACGGCCCGGACATACAATACGAATTGGCGGCTGACTTGTTTCCATGGTACGAATTTGCACACCAGAGGTATGCGTACGCAACAAATGGTTTGCATCAAAATAGAAAGTATCGTGCATGGCACGTGCAGGGTGATGCCCAGGAATATTTAATGCTTCAAAGTTATGATAGTCATCTTCAACTTCTGGCCCTGTTGCAACCGTAAAACCAGCTTTAGTAAAGAATTGGCAAATACGTTCTTGCACTTGAGTAACAGGATGAACTGTACCAATACGCTGTCCACGACCTGGCAAAGTAATATCAATGGTCTCATTTGCTAGTTTTTGTGCTAGCGCAGCTTGTTGTAATGCCGTTTGACGCTCAGTTAAAGCACTATTAATCGTTTCTCGAACAGCATGAATCGCAGCACCTTGTACTTTACGTTCTTCAGGGTCCATTTTCCCTAATGCTTTCGATTGTTCTGCAAGCTGGCTTTTTTTCCCTGTAAATTGCACACGCACCTGATCAAGTGCAACAAGGTCTTGAGCTGCTGCAATGGCAGCAAGCGCTTCTGTGGTCAGGGCTTCCAGTGACATATTAACTCTCAAAGCAACAAATTTAAAAATATAATAAAACACTGCATTCTAACAGTTTTTCACCGTATTGATGAAGTTTATCCATCATGAAAAATGTATTAGGCAACAAAAAGATAAAACGTATAAAATAATAGCATCGTCAATGAGATCAATTATTATGGCGCTCAATCAGATTTGGAAACAACAACTTACACTTGTGACCTACGGTAATGAATACCTTCGCCAGAATTTAAGCTTCAACCAATGGCGACAACATCATATTTTTGACCAGCATAGTTTTCAATTTCGTGACTTAATTTCACAGCATTTACTTGCTCAACATTTCCAAGTTTGGTTAGAAGCACTCAAAAAACAAGGGACAACTCAAATCTCTCTTCACCTATCTACTATTTTAAATGAAGAGCAAAACCCGAATAGTAATGTCGAGCTTTTACCTTATGCTCATTTTATTGTAAGCCACCAAAACAATAAAAAAATCGCATGGATTTTTGGTCATGAGCTTGCAGAGTGGTACAGTAGCGATAACGAATTTGAACCACCTTTAAATCAGCGTAGCGATTTACGCTTAGAAACTTTCTGGCGTTTTGAGTTGAATGAAAAATTATCTAAGAAAGTTGAAGCTGACTTAAAGGCACCTCAGTGGGATGAAATTGCTGACTTTATGGAAACCGAGTTATTTCGGAATAAGTATGCAGCAGGTTTTGAAGAACCCGAATTTCAGAAAAAAAATTTTGATGGATCAACTCATCAAATTTCGATAGATCATCAACCAACACTTGCACTTATACCTGAAAACTACCCAGCAGATTGTGCGCATCAACTCCTCTATCGCACCCAAGCTTTATCCGAATATTTAGAGCAGAAAAAACGCAGCGCAAATGATCCTTTAGGGGAAGACCTAGACCAAGAACAAATTATTAACTTAAGAAACTTTACCCACAAAACTGATGATCTATTTGCAAAGCTCATTGTGAAAGCAGCCAATCATTATCAAACTGCACAATTAAAACCAGTTGAAAAACCTTCTCCTTTTGATGCAACGAATGAAGCCGCAACTCATTTAAAAGCACCTCATCATAAAGCTGGAGGAACAGGTGTAATTAAGCTTATTGTACTAACGGTAATTATTTGTGCCTTAGCTTATTATTTTGGTCTTTAATCAAGATTAAAGTTTCCATTGATAAAGTAACTCTGTTATTCCGAGGCCGAACTCTGGTAGTTCGGCTTCATTAATTAACTGTGCTCCCATTTTTTCATAGAAGAAACGGCTCGGATTTTTATTAAAGACTTCTAAACGAATAAAAGCATAACCTTGATTTAAAGCGCATTGATAGAACTTTTGGAATAATTCACGACCTATACCTTGTTTTTGAACTTCTTTTAAAAGATAAAAAGCAAGAATTTCAGCAATATTGCTTTCTGGGTTTAAATAACCATCAAGAAAGCCTTTCACTACCCCATTTTCAGTATAGATAAATAACTTATGATCAGGACTTCTGCTTATCTCTTTCCATAACTGTTCTTTATCTAGTACGTTAAGCTCATCTAATATTTCTTGCTTAACCATACCGGCATAGGTTTCTTTCCAACCTTGCACATGTACTTCTGCAATAGATAATGCATCGTTAAATGATGCTATACGAATATCTGAATTATTTAATGACTTCAATTTGTTCCCCTCACCTTACTACTTTTTTTAAAGTGAAGCATTGGTTGATCTCACACCAACCTATTCAGTTAAAAGCCGCTCTCGAACATACATTAAAGCAAACCCCAACAAATTTAGACCTTGCCATAGAGATGGATCTTGGACATGTGGATGGTCTTGCGCCATACCAATACCCCAAATTTTATCGACAGGAGATGCTTCAACCAAAATACGGTCTTTCGTTGCTAATAAGAATTTTTTCAATTCAGAATACTGTGAGAATTTAGCAAAATTCGCCTGCACCACTATGTCAAAACGATTTTCTTGCCATATTTGTTCATCATAGTTACGCACTTTACGACCGAGTTGCTTCGCTTCATTCGGATGTTTAACCTGCAAAATCCGTGCAAAAATTTCTTCATCATTAAATAATTTTGCTTTTTGCGCCATCATATAGTGTTCAGCAGTAAAGTACTCAACACCGTCAATTCTAAATTGCGCAGGAAACCACTGGCTAAAACAGCTTTTATCGACAAGATTAGCTTGTTTAGGAGTATGTCCCCAAAAATACAAATATTTGAATTGGTAACCTTGCTGTACTTTTTGAATTAAGTCATTTAAATTTTTCGTCTTTCATCATTTATCTCTGATTATTTTCTCTTTTTAAAATAAAACCACTAAAAATAAAAAAGACCGCTAAAAAGCGGCCTCTTTTTGAATCTCTAAGCTTATGCAGCTAATGCACCTTTAGCTTTTTCAGCTAAAGCAGCAAATGCTACTGCATCATGCATAGCGATGTCAGCTAATACGCGACGGTCGATGATCACTTGAGCTTTTTTCAAGCCATCGATCATACGGCTGTAAGACAAACCGTTTTGACGAGCACCAGCATTGATACGCGCAATCCATAGAGCACGGAATTGACGTTTCTTTTGACGGCGGTCACGGTAAGCGTATTGACCAGCTTTGATTACCGCTTGGAACGCTACGCGGTAAACGCGTGAACGAGCACCATAGTAACCTTTAGCGCGAGCAAGAATTTTTTTGTGACGACGATGAGCCACTACACCACGTTTTACACGAGCCATTTATAATCTCCTTAGATGTATGGGCACATACGACGAACTGAATTCATGTCAGAAACATGAACCATTACACAGCCGCGTAATTGACGGATACGTTTAGCAGATTTTTTGGTCAAGATGTGGCGCTTGAACGCTTGTTTACGCTTAAAACCGTTTGCAGTCGCTTTGAAGCGTTTAGCTGCACCACGGCGAGTTTTTAACTTAGCCATAGTAACCTCTTTTAGGCACCTGTTCGGCGCGATTGCACCATTGCAAAATCGACCTGCAGGTAAGGAAGCGCGTATTTTATAGTATGCTGACTAAAATTAAAACTACTCGTAGTGCTTTTTTAGATGAATGTCTTAACAAATTAAAAATTTATATCGTTTTTTTAGAGATTGGTCACTGTTAATAAATTCAACATTATGGCTTATTTAGCTCTATAATATGTTCAAATTATCAACATACGATATTTCAAATGCAGAAACATGATGCATTCGCTGCACTGCGCTATAGAGATTTCTCTATTGTTACCATTAATCAATTTTGCTTAACGTTAGCAATTTTGATTCAAGAAATTATTGTTGCTTATTCACTTTATCAAATTACCAAAGATCCTCTAACTTTAGGTTTAATTGGACTAGCAGAAGCCATTCCATTTATTGCTCTATCGCTTTGGGGTGGCTATTTTGCTGATAAATTTAATAAACAGGTCATTATGAAAATCTGTTTATTTTTCTCGGTACCTCTACCTTTAGTTTTGTGGTTGTTGTTTCATTTGCATGGTTTAGGTCATATCAGTGTAAATTTCCTTTCTTGGGGTATTTACGCAGTCATCTTTGGCTTAGGTACGATACGTGGGTTTTATAATCCCTCTGCCACCTCATTGAAACCGTTCTTAATTCCACGCGAGCTTTATGCTAATGGTGCAACATGGACAACGATTGGTTGGCAAAGTGGCGTGATTATTGGGCCTATGCTAGGCGGTTTTATGCTTGCTTACTTAGGCAGAGAAACCAGTCTTTTTAGTGTTGCTGCCCTACTCAGCATCTGTTTTATTCTTATTAATTTATTACAAAAACGAAGCTTTCCTAAAATTGAAACTGCGAATGTATTAGAAAGCTTAGGTGATGGTTTCCGCTTTATTTGGAAAACCAAAATCGTTCTCTGGGCTATTTCTTTAGACTTAGCCTCCGTTTTATTTGGAGGTGTGATTGCCTTACTGCCGATCTTTGCTGAAGATATTTTAAAAGTAGGGCCAGAAGGCTTAGGTTATTTGCGTGCAGCGCCTTCTATTGGTGCACTCATTACCATGATTGCTTTGACCCGTTTTCCGCCAACTCAGCACGCATGGCGTAACATGCTACTTGCAGTTGCCGGATTTGGTGTATTTACGATCCTTTTCGCTTTCTCAAACAATATGTGGTTATCCCTATTTGCCCTGGCAATGACGGGCGCTTGCGACAGTATTTCTGTGGTAGTTAGGCAAACAATTTTGCAAATTTTCCCGCCAGAAAATATGCGTGGTCGGGTAGCGGCTGTAAATGGCATGTTTGTGTCATCTAGTAATGAGCTGGGTGCATTTGAATCAGGCTTGGCTGCTAAATATTTGGGAACTATTGCAGCGACTATTTTTGGTGGTTGTATGACGCTTGCAGTGGTCACATTCTGTTGGTTAAAAACCAATGACCTATTTAAAGTCGACATTACCAAAAGCTCGGAAGGCTAAATAAATAGTTTTAATATAAGCATCTTCGGATGCTTGTATTTTAAATAAAGTTTGTAATTACCCAATAAATGAAAATATAACGCCCAGCCTTAGCAATAAGAACCATAAATAAGAAACGCCAAAAATTTTCTTTGAATAAGCCCGCAACTAAAGTAATAGGGTCACCAATCACAGGTGTCCAACTTAAAAGCAGCGAATAAAAACCATATTTATGATAAAAACGTTGAGCTTGCTCTAAACGTTTTTCGGAAACCGGGAACCACTTTTTATGTTTAAACTGTTCTATTTTTAAACCTAACCACCAGTTCACACATGAACCGAGTACGTTTCCAAAAGTAGCAATCGAAATGAGAAGAAAAGCAGAATATTCACTTTTTAATAATAAAGCAGCGAGTACAGCCTCTGATTGTAATGGTAATAATGTAGCCGCGCCAAAAGCACTCAAAAAAAGTAAAAAGTAACTTAGCATATTAAATTAAAACCAAATCACCTTTCACTTTATTCATTGTACTATTACACAAAATTAAACGACTTTAATTGATAAAGCTTTTTGTACAGCAGGACGTGCTGTTAGGCGGACAATGTATTCTTGTACATAAGGATAGTCCTCCAATTGAATCCCCTGCCATTCATATCGCAAAATCCAAGGCAGAATTGCCATATCAGCAATTGAGTATTCCCCTGCAACAAACTTCTGACCAATAAGCTGTTTGTTTAACACACCATATAAACGCTTAGTCTCATTTACGTAGCGGTCTATAGCATAAGGAATTTTCTCTGCTGCAAAGCGGTTAAAGTGATGATTTTGTCCCAACATAGGACCTAAACCACCCATTTGCCACATAAGCCATTGTTCCACTTCAACCCGCTCTTGTTCATCTGTTGGATAAAACAATCCGGTTTTTCGACCTAAATATTGTAAGATCGCGCCTGATTCAAATACTGAAATTGGCTCACCACGTGGACCGTCCTGATCAACAATTGCGGGGATTTTATTATTCGGGGAAATTTTCAGGAAATCTGGTTGAAATTGATCATTTTCTAAAATATTAATTGGATAAAGGGTATAATCCAGTCCCATTTCTTCTAAGGCAATTGTGATTTTATGTCCATTGGGTGTTCCCCAATAATATAGATCAATCATTCTATTTTCCTATTCATCGTTATCATGACTGCGTCTTGCGTTATATCATGTTTTGGCTAATACAATGATATGTCCAACACCAAAAAACACATAAAATTTGAGAATAACTTTGGTTTAAAAAGTTATTAAATCGCACTTTAAAGGAATTAAATCAAGAAATGACGGGCATAAAAAAGCACTGCGTTTGCAGTGCTTTTTTTGAGTATTACTTTTTCTTTTTCGGTCCAAGTAACATACCCATTTGTCGACCTTCCATTTTCGGAGCTTGCTCTACAATACCAAACTCAGCTACGTCTGCTTCAATCTTTTGCAATTGAGCTAAACCAAGTTGTTGGTGAGCCATTTCACGACCACGGAAACGTAAAGTGATTTTGACTTTGTTACCTTCTTCAAGGAACTTCAAAATAGCACGAAGCTTAACTTGATAATCACCTACATCAGTTGCTGGGCGTAGTTTGATTTCCTTCACTTGCACTTGATGCTGTTTTTTCTTGGCATCTTTTTGCTTCTGTTTCAGGTCAAACAAGTGCTTGTTGTAATCCATGATTTTACAAACAGGCGGCTCAGCGTTTGCGACAATCTCAACAAGGTCAAGATCTGCATCCTCAGCAGCACGCAGTGCTTCATTTAATGAAACAATTCCTTTTTGCTCACCATCAGCAGCGACGAGGCGTACTTCTTTTGCACGGATCTCATCGTTAATTGCTGGACGGTTACTCTTTGCACCTTGTTGTTGGTTACGGTCAGGCTGTTTAATCTTTCTTACTCCACAATATACCGGCCACGTTCGGCGACGGCAGATTTCACTAAGTCAATGAAAGCATCCACTGACATAGTACCTAAATTTTTTCCTGAGCGAGTACGTACATTCACTGTACCTTCTTCAACTTCTCGATCACCAAGAACTAACAGGTAAGGAATGCGCTCTAGAGTACGCTCACGAATCTTAAATCCGATTTTTTCATTTCTCAAGTCAGAAATAGCGCGAAGGCCATTTTCCTTGAGTTTTGCCACAACTTGCTCACTTGCTTCAGCTTGAGCATCGGTAATGTTCATGACACATGCTTGTACAGGTGACAACCAAGGTGGCATGAAACCAGCGTAGTGTTCAATTAGTATACCAATAAAACGCTCAAAACTACCAAGAATTGCACGATGCAACATTACAGGCTGATCACGCTCGTTTTCTTCAGTTACATAAGAAGCGTCTAAACGAACTGGCAAGTTGAAGTCACATTGAATGGTACCACATTGCCATACACGACCAAGACAGTCTTTTAAAGAGAACTCAATCTTTGGACCATAGAATGCGCCTTCACCCGGCTGCAATTCCCATTTAAGACCAGCTGCATCCAAAGCATCTGCTAAAGATTTTTCAGCTAAATCCCAAAGAGCGTCATCACCTACACGTTTTTCTGGGCGAGTAGACAACTTCATTTGAACTTCTTCAAAGCCAAAGTCTTTATAAACGTCTAAAGTAAGTTGAATAAAGTCTGCAACTTCTTTACCGATCTGTTCTTTAGTACAGAAGATATGTGCATCATCTTGTGTAAAGCCACGAACACGCATAATACCGTGTAAAGAACCAGATGGTTCATTACGGTGACAAGAACCAAACTCAGCTAAACGAATTGGTAAATCACGGTAAGATTTTAATCCTTGGTTGAACACTTGAACGTGACAAGGACAGTTCATTGGTTTTACAGCATAGTTACGACTTTCTGAATGAGTCGTAAACATGTTTTCTGCATAGTTTGCTGCGTGACCAGATTTCTCCCAAAGCGTAAAGTCTACGATTTGCGGAGTTTTAATTTCTTGGTAACCATTGTCTTGCTGAACTTTACGCATGTACTGCTCTAGTACCTGATAAATAGTCCAACCATTTGCATGCCAGAACACCATACCCGGTGCTTCTTCTTGCATATGGAACAAGTCTAATGCTTTACCAATTTTACGGTGGTCACGCTTTTCAGCTTCTTCAATACGCTTGATGTAAGCTGCTAATTGTTTTTTATCAGCCCAAGCCGTACCGTAAATACGTTGAAGCTGTTCATTCTTCGCATCACCGCGCCAGTAAGCACCAGAGATTTTAGTAAGCTTGAATGATTTTAAGAATTTTGTGTTCGGTACGTGCGGACCACGACACATATCTAAATAGTCTTGATGGTAGTACAAGCCCATTTGAGTTTCTTCAGGCATGTCTGCAATCAAGCGTAATTTGTATTCTTCACCACGAGCAGTAAATTCAGCAATAACTTCATCACGTGGAGTCATTTTTTTAACAACATCGTAATCTTGATCGATGAGCTTTTTCATGCGCTCTTCGATTGCTGCCATATCATCTAATGTAAAAGGACGTGGCATCCAGATGTCGTAATAGAAACCTTCTTCAATGACCGGACCAATCACCATCTTTGCTTCAGGGAAAAGTTGCTTTACTGCATGCCCTACAAGGTGTGCACAAGAGTGGCGAATGATCTCAAGACCATCTTCATCTTTTGGAGTGATAATTTGTAAGGTCGAGTCTTCGGTAATTAAGTCACATGCATCAACTAAGCGATCATTTACTCGTCCAGCAACGGTATTTTTTGCTAAACCAGGCCCAATACTTTGAGCGACTTCCATAACAGATACAGGGTGATCAAAACTCTTTTGATCGCCATTTGGCAATGTGATAATTGGCATAGAAAAATCCTTAAGGAGTGATGCCCTATACGAAGGAGCATTTCACCGCGAGATTATGATCGAGGCAAGCCTCAAAATATAAAAACGGTGTAAATCAAAATTAAAAAACCTGAAAGATTTTACACTTGTTCAAGCCAAGTGAAAACCTTTGTACTCATAAAATCATAAATACATTTTGCTTATACGGTAAACAGCAATAAGTGACTTTAATAAGTGCTCTACCTAAATTTTAAGAAATACATAAATAGGATAATTATTCATCAGAACTGTTTTAAGATGTTGAAAATAGCATTTGTGCTCATTTCCTGACTGAGGGGTATTTCTGTTTAAGACTAAAGCATTAATGCTTTGATTAATATTAAGTCATATTTTCAAAGAATGAATTAAAAAATAGAACATGGAGTTATTTCACATGGTTAGTGCATACGATGAATTACCACGCACACCCGCAAACTTTGTTGCGTTATCCCCTCTGCGCTATTTAGAACGTGCAGCTTATATCTATCCAGACCAAGCGTCTATCATTCATGGTAATCGTCAGATTTCATGGAAAGAAACTTATCAGCGCTGCCGTCAATTTGCATCTCAGCTTCAACAATTAGGCATAACTAAAAACGATACCGTTTCAGTTTTATTGCCAAATGTACCAGCAATGATTGAAGCCCATTTTGCTGTCCCTATGGCAGGGGCCGTTCTTAATACACTAAACACCCGTTTAGATGCTAAAACCATCGCTTTTATGCTAGAACATGCTGAGACGAAAGTGCTTTTGGTTGACCCCGAGTTTGTTAATTTAGCCCGAGAAGCCCTATCACTCATTCCAAACCAACATATCATTGTAATTGATGTAGCTGATGAAGAATATGAAGGTGAAAATCAATTTCTTGGTTCGTTTGAATATGAAGAATGGATAGCTCAAGGCGATGCTAATTTCGAATGGCATTTACCGCAAGATGAGTGGGATGCAATTAGTTTAAATTACACATCAGGAACAACGGGTAATCCTAAAGGAGTGGTTTATCACCACCGAGGTGCTTATTTAAATGCAGCTAGTAATATTTTAGCTTGCGGTATGAAACCTCGAGCTGTTTATTTATGGACACTTCCTCTTTTTCACTGCAATGGTTGGTGCTTTGCGTGGAGTATTGCAGCAAGTGGCGGAACCAATATTTGTTTACGCAAAGTTGACCCCGAACTGGTGATGCAGCTTATTGCTAAACATAAAGTTGATTACTTCTGTGGCGCTCCAATCGTCTTATCCATGATTATTAATCTACCGAAAGAAAAGCAGCCAATCATAGAACATCATGTTGAAGTTATGGTGGCAGGTGCTGCTCCACCTGTCGCTGTAATTGAAGGTATGCGAAATATTGGAATCAATGTCAACCACGTCTATGGATTAACCGAAACCTATGGACCATCTGCCCTTTGTGCCTCTCAAGCAGGATGGAGTGACCTATCAATTACTGAACAAGCGCAACTACACTCTCGTCAGGGTGTGCCTTATCCACTTCAAGATAGTATGCGAGTACTAGACCCTGAAACGATGCAACCAGTTCCAAATGACGGTGAAACCATGGGAGAAATTATGTTCCGTGGCAATATTGTTATGAAAGGATATTTAAAAAATCCAAAGGCAACCGAAGAAGCTTTTGCAGGTGGCTGGTTTCATACTGGAGATTTAGCTGTTTGCCATCCAGATGGTTACGCAAAAATTACTGACCGCTCTAAAGATATTATTATCTCGGGCGGAGAGAATATTTCATCTTTAGAAGTTGAAGATGTTTTATATAAACACCCTGCGGTTTTAACAGCGGCTGTTGTGGCAAAACCTGATGAACGTTGGCAAGAAGTACCATGTGCATTTATTGAATTAAAAACGGGTGCTACAGTGACTCCTGAAGAAATTATTGCACATTGTCAAAAAGAACTGGCGCGTTTTAAAGTCCCCAAAGATGTAGTGATTACAGAAATTCCAAAAACCTCAACAGGCAAATTGCAAAAATTCATTTTGCGTGAATGGGCAAAAGAACGCGTTTAAACAATATAAGAAATAAAAAAAGCGACGTATTAAACGTCGCTTTTTTTAGTTAAAACGAAATTAACCTTGATCTGACAATAAAGCGACTTGTTGCACGTAGTTAATAAACTTACCTTTAGATGCTTCAAGATCTGCTTCTGGAACTTGCTGAGTCTTATCACGGTTAATCCTTAACACATGCTGACGCAAAGTATGACGTTCTGATGCATTATAGATTTTACTAAACTCGTTAATTGCAGGATCACCTTGCTCGATCATACGATCTACCCAACGCATAAGTTGAGCTTGTTTTTTCGCGCCTTGTTGAGGAGTCAAATAAGATAAAATGACTGTCTCATCTTCATTACGCAAGAGTTTACCAACACGTTGAAATTGGCGACGGCGTGCTTCAAACGAACTAATATTCTGGACTTCTAAAAGAGCATCAATTAAACGCTCATCAACCGGAAGTTTTTGAATTTGTTTGATAGAAAGTTGTGCTAACTGCTCACCTAAAGCAGCCATACGTTGAACTGCTTTTTTCTGTTCGGTTTTACTTGCACGTCCTTCTAAAGAATCAAAATCTTCTTCAGTATAACGCTGGGGACGACGTGCCACGATTAATCTGCCTCATAAAATTTTGCGGCGAATAACGCCTGTACTTCATTTAATGCCTGTTCTTCGTCAGTGCCATCAATGACCAAACGTAAAGTGGTCCCTTTTCCTGCACCTAACATCAGTAACGACATAATATTCTTTGCATCTACTAAATGATCGCCCTTACCAATTTGAATTGACGAACGAAACTTTGTAGTGACCTCTATCAGTTTTCCTGATGCACGTGCATGTAAACCGAGTTTATTAATTACATCAACAGTTGTGTCTATCATGACCAGTGCTTCATTTCTCTGTGTAAGACCTGAACAGACCATTCTGCCTCAAGTGCTTGTTTTAGTCTATCTACCATATAAACTGAACGATGCTGGCCGCCAGTGCAACCTATTGAAACCGTCATATAATGACGATGCCCTTCAGCAAATGCCGGCAGCCATTTTCTTAAGAAGTGGTGTATATCCTCAAACATTTCGTTTGCTTGCGGACTTGCTTCTAAAAACTGCTTAACTGGCTCGTCTAAACCAGAAAAGCGGCGTAATTCTAAATCCCAATGCGGATTTGGTAAATGCCGTACGTCAAAAACATAGTCGGCATCTAAAGGAATGCCATGTTTATAACCAAATGACTGCAATATAACAATCAGATTATCTGACTGCCCTAATTTTGACAGCAAGATATGTTTTAAATCATGAACACTTTTATCAGTGGTATCAATATGAACCGTTGCTCGGAACTGAATTGGAATCAGTAACTGCTTTTCTTCATGAATACATTGCAAAAGGCTTTTGAAGCGATTCGCCAACGGATGTGGACGACGCGACGCACTAAATCGTGCAATCAAATCCTGATCTTGTGTCGTCAGATAAATCACATCAACCGTACCATGTTTTTGTAATTGCTCAAAAACATGGTCGAACTCTTGCATATCAGCCCGAGTACTTCGGACATCTACACCTAAAGCCAGCTGTTCAAGATTATTTTCATGATCTAGCTTTGCCACAATTTCAGGCAGCAATGCCAAAGGTAAATTATCAATACAGTAATAGCCCAAATCTTCTAATACTTGAAGAGCTGAAGATTTTCCTGAACCAGACTGTCCTGTCACGATAAGTATACGCTTCATGGCATGGCTGTCCTTTTATGTATTATTGAGGTGTAAAGGCAACTTGTAAATTATCAATTAAACGTGTTCCGCCCAACTTAGCCGCGACAAACAACACAATATCACGATCAAATTGAGACACAGCCAACAAGTTTGGCTGACGAGCTTCCACATAATCCAAAACAAAACCATTGTCTGTCAACAACGTTTTTAAATCTGCCAAGACTTGTTGTAAATCTTTACCTTGGTGTAATTGCTCTTCAGCTTGCTTTAGTCCTTGATAGATGACTGGCGCAATCTGACGTTGTTCCGGAGTCAAATAACCATTTCTTGAACTCAGTGCTAAACCATCTGCTGCACGAACAATGGGTACACCAATCACTTCTAATGGAATATTTAAGTCTTGTACAAACTGGCGAATCACCGCCAACTGTTGATAATCTTTTTGACCAAAAAAAGCATAATTCGGTTGCACAATATTAAAGAGTTTTGTGACAACCAGCGCTACACCGTCAAAGTGCCCAGGACGTGAACTACCGCATAAGTCATCTGTAATCTGGCTGACACTAATATTAGTTAAACGAGGTTGTGTACCGTACATTTGCTCAACTGAAGGCGCAAAAATAATATCACAACCAACATCAGCAAGTAGACGACTGTCCTGCTCTAAAGTACGTGGATAGTTATCAAAATCTTCCCCCGGACCAAATTGGGTCGGGTTTACGAAGATACTCACAACTACAACGTCACATAACTTTTTCGCTTCACGAACAAGGGTGAGATGGCCTTCATGTAGATTTCCCATAGTTGGGACAAAACCAATGATTTTACGTGCAGCTCTAGCAGGATTTAAAGAAGCAGCTAAGCCTTGTATAGTGGTTTCTGTTTTCATGAATTACAGCTCAACTTGGAAAGTATGTTCTTTGGCTGGGAACGACTGATCCTGTACAGCAGCATGAAACGCTTTAAAAGCATCCAAAATCGCTGTTTCACCAGATTGCTCTTTCATAAAGTTACGTACAAAACGCGCAACTCGACCAAAAGTTAAACCTAACATGTCTTGTACTACAAGTACCTGACCATCAGTTGCATTACCTGCCCCAATACCAATCACAGGAGTATTCGGGAATAATTCAGCAATTTCTTGACCCAATTGTGCCGGAACGCACTCGAGCAATAAAACTGCCGCGCCCGCTTCAACCACCGCCGTACAGTCAGCAATAAGTTGATCAGCTGCTTCACGGGTTCTAGCTTGTAGTTTGTAGCCACCAAAAACATGTACAGACTGAGGGGTTAAACCTAAATGTACGCATACAGGCACACCATTACGTGTTAACACCTGTACAGTTTCACTTAGCCATGCGCCACCTTCGATTTTGATCATCTGCGCACCAGCTTGCATAACTGTTTTCGCATTCTGCAAAGCATCGTTTAAAGTGGCATAACTCATAAATGGTAAATCAGTCATAATTAAAGCATGCTGGTTACCACGGCGCACTGCCGCTGTATGATAAGCCATGTCTTCAACAGTTACAGGTAAAGTTGAATCACGACCTTGAATTGCCATTCCAAGAGAATCACCAATTAAGATAGTATCAATTTCAGCAAGTTCCATTGCTTTTGCCATACTTGCATCGTAACAAGTTAGACAAGAGAACTTACGTCCTTCGGCTTTAAATTTTCTTAAGTCACTTAGACTAATCATGATGGTATCCTCTACAGGAGTTTGCAGAACGTAATAAGTCAGACTTTAAGCCCAAGACTCATCAGCAAGTACAGTCAGCGTTGGCTGCTGTAAGAGTTCTAAATTCTTAAGTGGCTGATCATTGATATGTAAATCAGCGTCTAAATCTAATAAAGGAATCACAACAAAATCTCGTTGCATTATTCCTACATGCGGCACCGTTAAGCGCTCATTTTGTATTTTTTCATCGCCATAAATCAGCAGGTCTAGGTCCAAAGTTCGCTCCCCCCAATGACGGAGTCTTACTCGCCCAGCTTCTTGCTCAAAACGCTGTAAATGATCGAGTAAGTCAAGCGGAAGTAACTCAGTTTTTAGCTGAGCTACTGCATTTAGATAATTGGGTTGATCTTGGGGACCCATTGGTGGGCTTTGGTACAGTTTGGATACCTTCACTTCACCAATAGTTTTAAGCTTGGCTATCGCTTCAGACAAAATCTGACGTGAGTCACCTAGGTTACTTCCTAAGCCAATATATGTGGTTACTGTCATTGTGTCGGCCCAAAAATAACTTGGCTCAAATCACGTTGTACCCGCTTGCGCTTTAAAATTGGGTGATCGCTCGTCATATTGGTTTGTGATGTGGAAGATTTTTCCATAAAACGATCGACAGACTGCTCTTGTCGTGCACGTTCTTTTTTACCACGACGGCTTCGAGGCTCTGGAACATCAACCAAAGGCTCAATTTCCGTATCAAATTTATTGCTTTCAACAGGTTCAGCAGCAACCTTACGACGACTTTTCGCCTTCTGACGATTATATTGGCTAATCGCAGCTTCTTTTTCGTCGTTTGACATTTCTTGGTAAGCTTCCCACCAGCTTCCCATTCCCTGTGTTGTGTCATCACCTGACTTTTCACGAAGTAATAAGAAATCAAATCCAGCGCGGAAACGAGCATGGCTTGCCAATGCTTCAATTTGCTGTGGTTTTGGATTAAGCAAACGGGTTTGCATTTCCCAAACTTCACGAATAAAAGTTTCGGCAAAACGAGGAATAACTGTGCGTGTTGCTTGACGTTTTAAAACATCCAAACCTGCTTGAGCACGTGCTTCGGCCGGAACAACGCCTTTTGATAAATAAAAATCACAACGCTCTAAAAATGGCTGCCACAATAAAACCGCATAGAAAAATGCCGGATTAATCGTTTTACCCACTTGAATACGTTGATCAGTATTTTTTGCTGCACGTTGAATAAATGGAGTGAGATCCGGACGAATATCAGCAAAAAGCTGTTTCCACACGCCAAAGTCAATCAACATTGGTAATACGCGTGCCAAATGCCCCATTGTGAAAAGCTTTTGAGACTCATCATATAAACGGTGTGGTGAAACATCACGAAGTAATTGCGTCATCTCAACATCAAAAATGTCGAGAATTGCCGGATCAATTTTAAAGTTGAGCTTAGCTGCAAAACGTAATGTCCGAAGCATACGCACCGGATCTTCTTCAAAACGTTGCACAGGATCGCCCAATAAACGTAAAGTCTTATTCTTGACATCATCAATTGCTTTACAAAAATCGAGCACAATATCCTTACGCGGCTGGTAGTACAGAGTATTGATAGAAAAATCGCGTCGAGCAAAGTCCTGTTCGATGGTTCCCCAGTTGTTGTCACGTAAAATCATGCCCGAAGCACTGGTCACCGCTTTTTTAGGAGGAGCACGGAAAGTGGCAACTTCGATTAGCTCACGTCCTGAATAGACATGTGCCAATTCAAATCGACGGCCAATAATTCGGCATCGACGGCCAAAAACTTCTTTAATTTGAGAAGGTGTTGCATTGGTGACTGCATCGAAATCTTTAGGATTGAGTCCTAGCATTAAATCACGGACACCACCCCCAACAATATAAGCTTCATAGCCTGCTTTAGTCAGACTATCGATCACATCTAAAATCGAAGAAGGAAGTTGGGCTGTGGACAAACCACATTTTGACGCTCGCAAGGTTTGCAAAAGACGCTGTCTCCTACGTCAGGACGTAAATAACAAGTTGTCGCTAATCATAGCTCTAACACACACAAAGGGCAATTTGATTCTCTTAGATTGCGCAGGAAATGATAATTGACGAATAGAACTTTTATAAGGCTAAACGCGATTTATTTTTTTCAAAAATAGCTGGTCCAATTCCTTTAACGTTTTTAATTTCGTCAATATTTTTAAAGCTACCGTTCTTTTGTCTGTATTCTACAATCGCTTGAGCCTTTTTCTCACCTATACCTTTTAACTGCTGAAACTCATTTACATTCGCCTGATTCAAATGAATTTGCCCTGTAGAGTCATTAAAATTTTTAGTTTGAGAAATTTTAGAACCATTAGAATGAGAAGACTTAGTGATGTTTAACTTTTGGTCATACATCTGTTGTTTAGCCTTCCATTCTTGAAAGTTTTGATCAAAAGATTGTGCGTAAACCGAAGGTGAAATTACTCCCAAGCACAAAATTATTAAAACAAAATACTTATTTTTCCAAAATCTCATGCTGTATTGCATGTGGTTTTTCCCCTGATTTTAATTGTCGTTTTGCCTGATTCCACAATTCATCCATTTCGGACAAGGTCATGTCTTCCAATGTTCTTTGCTGTTTTATGGCTTGCTCTTCAATAATAGCAAAACGACTTCTAAATTTATGTATGGTTGATAAAAGTGAACTTTCACTTGAAATGCCAAGTTTACGTCCTACATTGACTAATGAAAACAGGCAGTCTCCAAATTCATCTTGAATTTCATTACTATTTTGATTTTTAAGTGCCTGTTTAAACTCATCTAATTCTTCTTCTAATTTTGTATAAGCATCTTCTACCGTTTCAAAATCAAACCCAACTTTTGCGACATTTTTTTGAATTTCCTGCGCTTGAGATAGTGCTGGTCCATGTTTAATTTCATCTAATCTTGATTGTGGTTTGCCTTGCTTTTCTTGTTGTTTAATTTGTTTCCATAACTCACTTACTTGTTCTGGTGTTAAGTTGTTAAATTGGTCTGCTTGAAAAACGTGCGGATGACGTCGTACTAATTTTTCACTAATTGCCTCAACCACATCTTGAAAATTGAACGCCCCCTGCTCGCTAAACATTTGCGATTGAAATACCACTTGTAATAACAGATCACCCAATTCATTCCGAATTTCATTAATGTCACCTTGACGAATGGCAGCCTCAACTTCATATGCTTCTTCAATCGCATATTTAGTCAGTGACATTGGAGTTTGCTCTTGGTCCCACGGACATTTTTCACGTAGCTCTTGCATAATTTTAAGCAATTTATCCATGTAACCCTCAAGTTCAAAAAATTGGTCAGTAACTTTAAAATCTTAATTTGCTATGATCAAAATTAAAGCGGCAAATCATTCGTCATATTGTAACGATAAAGAGAAAAAAAGATGAAACATAGCATTCTGATTAGTGGCGCAGCTCAAGGTATTGGAGCAGAAATTGCATGGGTATTTTATCAGCGGGGTTATAAAGTCGGCATTTATGACATTAATGAGTCGCTTGCTCAAAATTTAGCGCAGGAATTAGGACCGAATGCATGCGCAGGCTATCTAGATGTCAGTGACTACAGTCAGTGGCAACATATATTAAAAGAATTTACCGACTGGGCTGGCGAGCTTAATATTTTGGTGAATAACGCAGGGATTTTATATTCCGGAGCCTTTGAAAATATCGATATCAAGTCACACCAAAGAACAATCAATATTAATGTAAACGGTGTAATCAATGGCTGCCATGCTGCACTCCCTTATTTAAAGCAAGCTTCTTTTGCACGAGTGATTAATCTCTCTTCAGCTTCTGCAATTTACGGACAAGCTGACCTCATTTCTTATTCGGCCAGTAAGTTTGCAGTTCGAGGAATTACCGAAGGTTTAGATGTAGAATGGAAAAAATACGGTATTCGTGTTTTAGATGTGATGCCTTTATTTGTACAAACCGCAATGGTCAACAATATGGATGCAGGTAGTATTCAAAACATGGGAGTCGATTTAACGCCTAATGATATTGCTCAACAGGTGCTTTCACTTGTCGAGAAAAAAGCTCATTTCTGGACACCGACTCACACTCCAGTTGGTATAAAAACCAAACTGCTTTATCAACTATCAACAATAAGCCCACAGTTTCTAAATCGTTTAACTAATATTTATTTATCGAGAAAGTAGCTTATAAAAAAGGCCGTCAATTGACGGCCTTTTTCTCAATTTAGTTAAACACCTTGAATCATGCGTCGTGCGCTAATAATCCCCGGTTGTTGCTCTAAACGAGCTAACAAACGTGAAAGCTGAGCCAAGCCTTTCACCTCAATGAGCAACTTCATATTAGCAATACCATCTGCCTCAGAAATTGTGTTCACCTGACGAATATTAATCTGGTCAGAGAAAATCACTTGGGTTAAATCTTTGAGTAAGCCACGACGATCATAAGCCTCAACTACAATTTGAACACTTTGACCACGAGTTGGCTGCATCTCCCAATCCGCTTCAACAGCACGTTCTGGCTCTTGCTTGATCATACGTTGATAATCAGAACACAAGACTTTATGAATACTTACCCCACGGTTCAACGTGATATAACCGGCAATTGATTCACCATGAACTGGTTGGCAACACTGCGCAATATGTAGCTCAACATTGTCTAAACCATCAATTAAGATGCCATGCGCAGACAGAGTATGGCTGGCACGTGGGTTTAATGTTGGTTTAAGTACCAGTTCAGGCTCATCCTGATCCAGATGCATTTGACGATTAATCTGATTAATCAAGGCATGCAAGCTGATATCACCGCTGACCAGACTAACTAAAATATCATCCCCTGTTTTCACATTAAAATGTGATGAGTAGTCGTTCAGGTCGATACTCTTAGGGTGAATCGCCAATCGAGACAATTCTTTGTTTAATAACTCACGGCCAACTTCAAGGTTCTTGCTACGATCTTGCTGTCTGAACCAATGACGTAGTTTGTCACGTGCACGAGCTGTCTTGATATAACCTAAAGAGTTCACCAACCAGTCACGGTTAGGCTCACGATCTTTTTTGGTTAAAATCTCAACCTGCTCACCTGTTTTTAGCGTATAGGTTAATGGTACATAGCGCTGGTTAACACGCGCTGCATAACACTTGTTTCCAACCTCTGTATGCACATGGTAAGCAAAGTCTAAAACTGTTGAGCCACGTGGTAGTTCTTTAATATCACCATCACGGCTAAAGACATAAATCTTTTCAAAACCTTCAAAGTCTTGAAGCTGATCAAAACCTTCCGTCTCATCTTCATTTTGATGTACTGTTGTTTCATTACGTTCTTGGTAATGTTCCAAAACAGCACGAAGCGAATGCAAACGATGGTTAAAAGAGTGGTCGGTATTCTTTGAACCTTCTTTATAGTTAAAGTGCGAACATACCCCTAACTCTGCTTCGTCATGCATCTCATGAGTACGAATTTGTACTTCTAAAGATTTATTCTCAGCAATAACAGCAGTATGTAATGAGCGATAACCATTGGCTTTCGGGTTGGTAATATAGTCATCAAACTGGTGTGGAATATGGCGCCAGATTTGATGAACAATACCTAATGAGTGATAACACTCTGGCACGCTATTGACTAACACACGTAAGGCACGAATGTCATAAAGCTGATCGAAACTCAGATTTTTACTTTTCATTTTTCGATAAATCGAATAAATGTGTTTTGCTCGACCTGTAATTTCCGCCTCAATACCGTAAGATGCTAATTCATTTTTTAAGCGATCGATTACGAACTGAATATAGTGTTCGCGCTCAAGACGCTTTTCATTGAGTAATGAAGCAATCTCTTTATAACGGTCTGGTGCCAAATAACGAAAGGCTAAATCTTCTAGTTCCCACTTAAGCTGTGCAATACCAAGGCGATGCGCTAATGGCGAATAAATAGTTAGAATTTCACGCGCTACACGCTCTTGACGCTCACGTGACGAGTTGGCCAACTCACGTAAAGAATAAGTACGCTCAGCTAACTTAATTAAAACAACACGGACATCTTCAGTCACTGAAATCAGCATTTTATAAATGCCGCTTAAATGTTCCCTCTGGTTGTTATTAAAATGGTCTTCTAGTCGTTTATTTTTTTCAATGAGTTCTGAAAGCTTACCCATTGCCAAAGTACCTTTGACAAGGTTATAGACTTGCTCACCAAACTTGCGCTTTACTTCTTCTATATCAGTAATGTCTTCACGAACACTACGATAAAGCATTGCAGCAGATAAAGTATCTTCGTCTACATGTAAATGCGCCAGAATATCCGCCATTCCAACACCAGTAGCAAATGTATTGGAACGATGATTAACCGTTGAATCTAACTCTTTTTGCAGGGTTAAATGCGCAACCTCTTCGAGTTGTTTAAGCTCTGCCCCATCTAATATTTCACGAACCCGATCCAACCATGAGGCTAAACCGACTTGTGTTTCGGCGGCATGCTCTACAGTCGTTTCCTCTGACAACTCAGTTAGTTGTTCAGGTAACTGTTCACGTACTGTGACCATACCATTCTCCTGGATATGTAACTCATGTTTTTAATCGTTTATCTCTTGAATTTTTTCAAATAAAGCAATTGATTCAACATGTTCTGTGTGCGTAAACATGTCCATAACCGCTGCTTTTTTTAACTTGTATCCATGTTGAGCCAAAACACCCGCATCCCTTGCTAGTGTTGCTGGATTACATGATACATAAACGATTCTTTTTGCTCCAAAGTTTGGTACATACTGCATAATTTCATATGCACCAGCACGAGGAGGATCAATCAATAATGCATCAAATCCTTGATTTGCCCAAGAATGATGCGAAAAATCTTTTGTTAAATCTTGTGAAAAGAAGCTTGCTTGCACCAGATTATTGCACTTGGCATTATCCGTTGCTCGCTGCACCATTTCTTCACTTGCTTCCACACCAACAACTTGTCCATTTGCACCAACACATCGTGCAAGTGGAAGCGAAAAATTACCTAATCCGCAAAACAGATCCAGTACTCTTTCACCCTGCTGCAATTGAAGCAATTCACATGCCAATTGCACCATTTGTTCATTTACTGTGCCATTGACCTGCGTAAAATCCAATGGCGAAAAAGCAAAATTTACTTCAAATGCATTTAAAGTATAATGTAATCGCATAGCGCCTTGCTCTTCATCAATACGACGAAGACTTTCGGGACCTTTAGGTTGCAAATACAACTGCCAGCCTTTGTGTAACGCGAATTGTCTTAATTGGTTGACATCAGAATTGTTTAATTTTTCTACATGGCGAACCAATAAAGAAATTTCATCATCACCTTTTGCTAATTCTACATGACCAATATGCGCTTTGCCTTTTAGACTTTGGAGTAAAGTACGCAATTCTGGCAGACTATCTGATAATTTTTTGTCCAAAACACTACAGGTATGGATAGAAGTTAAACGATTACTATGATGCTCACGGAAACCTAAAATCAAACGGTCCTGTTTTGGCAAATAGCGCACACCAATACGCGCTCGACGGCGATAATCACTTTGTAAAGATCGAATTGGCTCTAACCACTGTTCAGGTTGAATACCCGCAAAGTGTTGTAAATGTGACTGGAGTACATTTTGCTTTAAGCGAATTTGCTCATCTGGATGAATGTGCTGCATGCTACAGCCGCCACAAATACCATAATGAGGACAAACAGCCTCTACGCGATTTGACGAAGGTTCTGCTAAAAGCTCAATCATTTCAGCTTCTTCAAGGCGCTTAGCCTCATGCGTAATTTGAGCCTTTACTGTTTCTCCAGGCAACGCATAACGGATAAATACCTTTTTACCATGCTTATCTGCCGGATGATCCGGATGAGAACCATAGTGCGCAATTCCTCGCCCCTCATGAGAAAGAGTTTCAACCTGAAAAATATATTCAGGTTGCTGAGCTTTGCGAGATTTGGCTTGCTGTTTCAAAGAATGAACCTAAAAATCTAAAGGATTAAAATAGTGGGATGTAAAGTCGGTATGTTTCGACGTACGTTGCCACACTTCAAGAAAATCGGCCTGCTGAGGCATAGTCTGTAAATATTCAATACTAGAACTAATCCAATGATTATGTTCATCTACATTGATTTGACCTTTAAGTAACAACCAACGCAAATAAATAAACCAAGTATTGAGTACATCACCCTCACAATAACTGGTTAACTTTAACCATTGCTGAGCACGTACATATTCAGGAACATGATACCCCGATTCACCACGCTTACCTGGTAAACCTAAAATACAGGCAACCTCATCAAGTTTCTGGAAATTACGGCCATTAAACATTGCCATCACATCCATTAAATCAATATGACGGTGGTGATAACGGTTTTGGTAATTATTAAAACGCTTCTGGCTATCAAGCTCACCTTGATCGAACAAGCCCGGTGCAGAAAGACCATGATACATGGCACGGAACAAGATAACCGGCAAATCAAATTGTGAGCCATTCCAACTCACCAAAGTGGGATGGCGCTTGTCAAAAATAGATAGAAATTTCTGTAAAATTTCAGCTTCTGAATAGTGCTCTCGACTAAAAGAAAACAGTCTAAAGCCCGATTCATCAATCCATAAACCAGAGATACAAACGATTTCATGCAATGGCAAACGCTGAAAATCCATACCTGATTCTTGGCGGCGGATTTTTGTGAGTGCCTGTTCAACATCTGCCTCTGGCAAATCAAGATGATATAAATGCGCTCCCGCTTTTAAATCAGTTAAAGTTTCAATGTCAAAAACTAAAGTTGGGAAACGCATTCTTTCTCTCAATTATGAGTTATCGTCCTGTACTGAGAACAAACCTGTAGACAAGTAGCGGTCGCCACGGTCACAGATAATGCAAACAATAACAGCTTCTGGATTTTCTTCTGCAATCTTAATTGATGCCCAAACTGCACCACCTGAAGATGTACCTGCACTGATACCTTCCATACGAGCCAGTTTACGCATGGTTTTTTCCGCCTCAATTTGAGGAATATCAATAATTCGGTCTACACGACTGCTATCAAAAATTGTTGGTAAGTATTCTTTTGGCCAGCGGCGAATACCGGCAATACTTGAACCGTCTGCTGGTTGTAAGCCCACAATCTGAATGTCTGGATTTTGTTCTTTTAAATACTTAGAAACACCCATAATGGTACCGGTTGTACCCATTGAGCTTACAAAGTGAGTAATTTTACCACCCGTTTGCTTCCAGATTTCAGGACCTGTCGTCAGGTAATGAGCTTCAACATTATCAGGATTACCAAACTGGTTTAAAACATGACCTTTGCCGTCTTTTTCCATTTGCAAAGCTAAATCACGTGCGCCTTCCATACCTTGCTGTGGAGTCACTTCTATCAGCTCTGCGCCATAAGCTAACATCGCATCTTTGCGTTCTTGGCTCATGTTATTTGGCATGATAAGTTTCATTTTATAGCCGCGCATTGCCGCAACCATAGCCAAAGCAATACCTGTATTGCCGCTAGTTGCTTCAATTAACGTATCACCCGGTTTAATTTGACCACGCTTTTCTGCCTGCATAATCATGTTATATGCAGGGCGATCTTTTACAGAACCTGCCGGATTATTACCTTCCAATTTTGCTAAAACCGTTGCCTGCGTGTGACAAGCCAAGCGCTGCAAACGGACTAGAGGTGTTTTACCTACATAGTGATCTAACAAAAATTCGTCGGCTAAAAAATCAGGTTGTGTATTACTCATGATCAACACCTAAATCGGGGTGGCACTATTGTATGAAAAAATGATCGGTACTGCACCCATTTCACTATGCTTTTTAATTAAAGTGATTAAAGCCCAGTCAGTTATAAAATGCCGTCTGTTTTAAAATAAAGCGTGATAATATGCCCTACAGAGAGATCAATCCGATGTAGCCATGTCTAATTTCAATAAAACCTTATCGAAACGCTTACGTCTGAATCATGCATATGGGCAACTGATTGCTCTTATTTTTGTGCCCATGATGATTTTAACCGGTGTTGGTGCTTTTCTGGTTTTAACTGAAACATCTTACTCTTCAAAACAACAGCAACTGCATCATGCCTCAGCTATTCTGGCGCGTTATAATCAAATCGCTAAAGATCTCTATACATTAGTAGAGCTGAAACCTGATGAATATGACCATGCTCAACATATTATGCAAAGCATGTTCAGTGAAAAAAATCTCAAGCGTGCTGCTTTAATTGACAGTAATGGTCAGACTTACTTAAGTGTAGGCTATCGAGATAATCGTTATTGGCCTAACTTTACGCAAAACAATAGTTTTTTTGGCCCGATCTCTTATAACAATAACAATATTTATGGGGTTCGCATCAGCAATATCACAGGTAAAACCCCTGTCTGGCTAGTGATTGAAATGGATAATCAACCACTAGAATTAGCACTTTATCGTATTCTGATCGCTTTAGTTATTACGAGTTTAATGACGCTGCTCTTACTTTTGCTCTGTCTAAATTTCTTCTCTCGTCGCTGGGTTGCACCAATGTACGAAATTCGGATGCAACTACAGCGACTCAATGCAGACACATTAGATCAGCATATGGTCATTAACAGTACGGGTGAATTACGCTTACTCCAACGTGATATCGCAAGTGTGGTGAAAAGACTACATTTTAGTTTTTTAGAGCTTAAAGAACACACCGAACAAACCGAAGAAGATTTACGTAGAACATTAGATACCCTCGAAGTTCAAAACATTACTTACCGTCAAGCACGTGACCAAGCGATTTCATCAAATCAGGCAAAATCAGTTTTCCTTGCCAATATCAGTCATGAGCTTCGTACACCACTTAACAGTATTGATGGCTTTATTCATTTATTACTACGCCAACAAAATCTAAGTAATGAACAAAACCTCTATTTACAGACTATTCGCAAGTCCTCTGCCCATTTATTAGCATTAATTAACGATGTATTAGATTTCTCAAAAATTGATGCAGGGAAATTAGAGCTTGAGACAGCACCGTTTGATTTAGAAGAAGCTATTTTCGATGTGATGGATATGTTGTCACCTTTGGCTGCGCAAAAGCATATAGCCATGGCATTTTATTATGCAGACAACATTCCTCAAGAAGTCATTGGAGATGCTTTACGGTTTAAGCAAATCTTGACCAACCTAATTTCAAATGCCATCAAGTTCACGCCAGACGGAGAAATTATTGTTCGTGTCCGTATGGAACATGATGACATTGGTCAATGTTTGCTGCATTTTAGCGTTCAAGATAGTGGTATTGGTTTGAGTGGTACTGACCGTAAAAAGTTATTTGAGTCGTTTTCACAAGGTGATGCATCTGTTACCCGTCAATTTGGTGGTACAGGCTTAGGCCTTGCAATTTCCAAACAACTGGTTCATCTCATGCATGGACAAATTGGTTTTGAAGATAACCAAGAACGTGCACCAACAGAAAAAGGTTCAACATTCTGGTTTACTGCACAGTTTGCTGTAGATGAAGAGCATGAGATAGAACACCCTCACTTCGAACACTTACAAGTGGTGTCTTATTTAGCACACCCTGCAACGGCAAGTGTTTTACGATACTATCTTGAAAATTACCAAGTTCCACACATTGAAACTCAATCAATTCTGGACTTGTTTAGCCGCCTAAAACACCTCGATCAGAAAGACAATACATGGCTTATTGTTGATCATAGTGGCGATACAGAAGCTCTGCTTAAAGAAATTCGTAGCCGCTATCAGGGCAACTTAGCAGTTTACGGCTATCAAATGACCCTTGAGCCAAACATGCTCACTGAATATCGTGCTCGCCCACTTTACCAACCATTAAGCCGTAGCGGACTCATTCAATTATTAAGTGACCAACCTATTTTTGAAGAGGAACAACAAGACTTTAATGGTCAGGGTTTAGATATTTTAGCGGTCGATGACCATTTACCGAACTTAATTGTTTTAGAAGCATTGTTAGGTGAGTTAAATGTTAAAACCACTAAAGCCTTAAGTGGACAAGAAGCGCTGAATATCATCCAAGAACGCATTGACCAAAAACTCAAACCGTTTGATTTGGTGTTTATGGATATTCAAATGCCAGTTATGTCAGGCATTGATACCACACGTGCGATCCGATCTTTAGAATCCACTTTAGATGGAGAAATGCAACTTCCAATTATTGCGCTAACAGCCCATGCCCTTGCTGATGAAAAACAAAAGCTTCTGAAAGTTGGTATGAATGACTATGTCACCAAACCAATTCAAATGGAGCAAATCATTCAGATTTTAACGCAATGGACTAAAAACAATTTCACTGCACAAGCTTTAGATAAAGATCACCATGTTGTTACCGAGGCACTCGACCCAGAAATATTAAACTGGCAACAAAGCCTACAATTGGCTGCAAATAAAGAAGATCTTGCCCAAGACTTATTGAAAATGTTGGTAGACAGTTTCCCAACCGAGCTAGGTGAAATGCAGCAACTCATTGAGCTTGAAGACTTTCCTCAACTCGAACATGTGTTGCACCGCCTCTATGGTGCAACTCGCTATGTAGGCACACCAAAGCTTCAACAAGTTACTGGTGACTTCGAGCAATTCGTTTCAACATTACGTAAAGAGCGTCGCAGAGCTGACGATGGCTTCATTGAAGAAGTCATGAGACGTTTCGATGAATTAGGTCTTGTCATTAAAGAAGTTGAGAGTGCAGCTCATCAAATCTTAGTTATACCGGACTAAACAAGAACCTGTAAAAAAGGCATGACTGACCTGTCATGTTTCCAATTTCAAGCCATGTTATGCTCCGCTTATCGATAAAAAAATAAGCGGGAATTTCATGGCACTTTTACGTATTGAAAAAAATAATGGTATTGCAACAGTTTATCTAAACCGTCCTGATAAACGTAATGCCATGAGTTTTGCCCTCCTCAAAGAACTCGTTTCAACGGCTAAAGCCATACAAAAAGACCGAGATATCCGCTGTGTAATTTTGACTGGCGAAGCACAAGTATTTAGTGCTGGTATTGATTTATCTGACCTTAACAACCCTAAGAACTCCGCATTTGCGATTTGGGAACTTGTGAAGCCGGGACAAAGCCTTTTCCAGAAAGCGTTTCTGATTTGGCAGAACTTACCTGTACCTGTGATTGCAGCACTTGAAGGTTATTGCTTTGGAGCAGGAATGCAACTTGCGCTGGCTGCCGATATTCGTATTGCCCACCCAGAGACAAAAATGTCGATTATGGAAAGTCGCTGGGGACTAGTACCTGACATGGGACTTACCCGCTCACTCAAAGGTTTGATAGGTGTTGACCTTGCCAAAGAACTCACCTTAACTGCCCGTGTGTTTGACGGAAACTATGCAAAAGATATTGGTCTTGTAACTCATCTAAGCGAGAACCCTTTAGAAAAAGCGAATGCAATTGCCTCAGAAATGCTACAACGTTCACCTGATGCATTGACTGCTGCAAAACGTGTATTAGATGCAATGGAGCACCAGCCAGAAAAATCATTGCGTCTAGAAAAAATCTGGCAACTTAAATTATTACTTGGTAAAAATAGCAAACTTGCTCGTAAAAAAGACAAACATCCGGAAGTTAAATTTTTACCACGCCAATATAGATAAGAGCTTTGAAGATGAATTTTGATCGTAATACACCTATAGCTTTTTTAGGTATAGGACTTATGGGAAGCCGTATGGCTAGTCGCCTTATTCAAGCTGGTTTTCAAGTTGCTGTCTGGAACAGAACAGCATCTGCTTGTGAAGAACTTATCGATATTGGCGCACATGCTCTCGATCTTTCAAACATCGGACAATACCCTATAGTTTTAACTTGCCTAGCTGACGATAAAGCTGTGCAAGCCGTATTTGAGCAAATTCAGCCTCATTTAAAAGCAAATCAAGTTATTGTCGATTTCTCAAGCCTGTCTGTTGCTGCAACAAAAGCACTTGCTCAGGGTGCTGCTTCACAAGATGTGATATGGATTGACTCCCCTGTTTCAGGCGGTACAGCCGGGGCAGAACAAGGCACGCTAGTCATTTTTGCAGGTGGAGATGCTCAAACTATTGAAGCTTTGAGTCCTGTTTACAATGTACTCTCTCAACGTGTAACACGTATGGGTGATACAGGTACGGGCCAAGCCACCAAAATTTGTAACCAACTCATTGTGGCAGCAAATAGTGCTCTTATTGCCGAAGCTGTAGCACTAGCAGACCACGCAGGTGTAGACACGACATTACTCGCTCCCGCCCTAGCAGGTGGATTTGCTGACTCAAAGCCTTTTCAAATACTTGCACCACGCATGGCAACTCATACTTTCGAGCCTATTCAGTGGAAAGTTCAAACATTATCCAAAGATCTTAACAACGCGGTAACATTGGCTAACAATGTTAATTTAGACATACCTGTTGCACAAAAAGCTCTATTACAGCTACAAACTCACCAAAAAAATGGCTTTGCTGAGAAAGATTTAGCTACTATCATTCAACTAGTAGAGCAATAATAAACGGAGTTTGTGTATGGGTCGTCTTGCCGTTAACTTATCCATGATTTTTACCGAAGTTTCTTTAATTGAACGCTTTGCATTAGCCCATGCAGAGGGCTTTGAACATGTAGAAATCCAATTCCCATACGAACTTTCCATTGCCGATATTCAAGACCAACTTGAACGTTACAACCTAAGTTTATGTTTAATTAATGTTCCTGCTGGCGATCTTATGCAAGGTGGAAATGGTTTAGCAGGCATACCTGGTCAAGAAGCAGCATTCCGTGAAGCACTAGAGTTAACTATTCGCTATGCCACTGCCTTAAAAGTGCCTCGAGTTAATATTTTGGCAGGTAAGCAACCTCAAGATTCTGACTTACTTCCTTGCCTTAAAACACTTGCAAGCAACTTAAAGCTAGCTTGTGATTTACTTACAGAACACGACATAGAACCTGTATTTGAAATGATTAATGGCACAGATATGCCACGCTTTTTAGTACAGAACATTGCCCAAGCCCAAGAGATGCTTGAAGCAGTCAACCACCCTGCTTTAAAAATGCAATATGACTGTTACCACATGGCGATGATGGGTGAAGATGTACTTGAAGGGTTACAAGAAAATATTCACCAGATTGGCCATATTCAGTTTGCAGACTGTCCTGGACGCCATGAACCCGATACGGCTCAAATCCCTTATGAGCAAATTTTTTCATGGATTAAACAAAGCACGTATGACGGTTACATTGCAGCAGAATATAAACCTAAAAACGGGTCAAATCAGTCATTTACATGGAAAAAGAAATATTTTTCCGATGACGTAAATATATAAACTGTTACTAGTTTTGTTTGAAATTCTGAGTAAAAACCACTATATTAGATAGTGAGTAATTGTCAGGAAAATATACCCTATATGAATTTAGAACCATCGCCCAGCGTGTCTAATTCTCACGATTTCGCAATGAACACCTCAAATAAAGACGTACAAGCTTGTCTCAAAGTCGTCCATGACGCTTTAGTTGATGTAAAAGCAAAAGATATTCTACAGTTAGATGTTAGTTCTATTAGCAACGTTGCGGATGCTATTGTCATTGCGAGTGGTACATCTACTCGTCACGTCAAAGCACTTGCTGACAATGTTGCAGAAGAAGCTCGAAAAGCTGGTTTCCGCCCGATTGGCGTTGAAGGCGAACGAGATGCCGAATGGATCTTAATTGATCTTGGTTTTGTTGTAGTACACGTGATGCTACCAACTGCCCGCAAATTCTATGATTTAGAAAGCTTATGGCGTACTGCCCCAGAGTCAGTCGCATAAAATTTTGCTTTTAAAAAAGCGGCTCTTTTGAGCCGCTTTTTGTTTATATAACTAATCAAAATTTTATTTAAAAAAACTATCTTTTATAGCCTCAGATATCCTCATCAAAGCTTCAACAGCACTTACGAGCTAGTCATCAATCTTACTTAAATTTGACATGACAAATTGTCAGAATTCCAGCACTATAACAATTCTTATAGTCTCATCAATAAATAGCATAACCGGAGCACTAAAAAGTGAAGATACTCATTACAGGCGCCAACACAGGTATTGGTTTTGCCACAGCAGAACAACTTGTACAACAAGGACAACATGTGATTTTGGCATGCCGAAATCCTCAAAAAGCACAAGAGGCACAAAACAAACTACGCTCACTCAACCAAGGACAAGTTGATATCGTTTCTCTTGATCTGAACAGTCTTGAGTTAACCAGAAAAGCTGCTGATGAAATTGCAGATAAATATGGCAGCCTTGATGTGCTTATTAATAATGCCGGGCTATTTGCAAAAACAAAACAGCTCACCGCAGATGGGTTTGAACAACAATTTGGCGTTAATTATTTAGGTCATTTCTTACTTACTCAAAAGTTACTTCCGGCTTTAAAACAGTCACCTAAAGCACGGATTATTCACCTTGCATCTATTGCCCATTGGGTTGGCTCAATTAAACCTAATAAATTTCGCGCAGAAGGTTTTTACAATCCCCTGTTCTATTATGGACAATCCAAGCTTGCAAACTTGCTCTTGAGCAATGCACTAGCTGAACGACTAGCAAACAGCTCAATTACCAATAATGCATTACACCCCGGTGGTGTTGCCTCCGATATTTATCGTGATTTACCAAAACCAGTTTATGCAGCCATGAAAGTAGGTTTAGTTCCAACGTCAGTTCCCGCAAAGCTCATTACAGAAATGGCGATTGGAGACTCATGGCAAAATCGCAATGGCGAATATGTCAGCGCGCATATGCCTGACTGGAAATCTTCATATGCAAAAAACCAGCAACTGGCACGCGACCTCTACCAACAATCAATGGACTTAGTAGAAAATTTTCTTTAAATCCCAAAAAGCAAAAAACCACCCGAAGGTGGTTTTTTGTATCAAAGCAACTTAGTGGCCTGTACCATTAATTGCTTTAGTCATATCTTCAACAACTTTCTTAGCATCACCAAAGATCATCATAGTTTTTTCGTTATAGAACAAGTCATTATCAAGACCTGCATAACCTGTTGCCATAGAGCGCTTAATCACCATGATTGTACGTGCTTTATGTGCTTCAAGAATCGGCATACCATAAATTGGTGAACCTGGGTCATCTTTTGCAGCAGGGTTCACAACGTCGTTTGCCCCAATAACAAGTACCACATCAGTTGCCGGGAAGTCAGAGTTAATCTCATCCATTTCCAAGATATCTTCATATGCTACGTCTGCCTCAGCAAGTAATACGTTCATATGACCAGGCATACGACCTGCAACCGGGTGAATTGCGAAACGAACACGAACACCTTGCTCTTTTAGAATTTCACACAGCTCTTTCACAGCATTTTGTGCACGACCTTGCGCCATACCATAACCCGGTACAATCACAACACTGTCTGCATTTGACATCAAGAAGCCAGCATCATCAGCAGAACCTGAACGGTAGTTACGTTGAACTTGCTCACCTTTGGCCGCTGTAGAAACTGCCGCACCACCCATTGCACCACCAAACAATACGTTGATGATTGAACGGTTCATTGCTTTACACATGATGTATGACAGAATCGCACCAGATGAACCTACAAGCGAACCCGCAACAATCAACATGTTATTTTCAAGGGTAAAACCAATACCTGCCGCTGCCCAACCAGAGAACGAGTTAAGAAGCGATACCACCACAGGCATATCACCACCACCTACCGGTGCAATCCATACCCAGCCAAATGCAAGTGCAAGTGCTGTCATTGCCCAGAAAGCAGTCATATTGCCAGTTGTAAAGAAGTAGAAACCACAAGCCAACATCGCAACAAAGATAAGCGCTTGAACAGGTTTAACCCATGCGCCAGAGATTGTTTTAGCCCATTTTTTCGCAGCCAATTTACCGTAAGCAAACACAGATGCTGTAAAGGTAATCGCACCAACGAAACAGCCCACAAACAATTCAAATAAATGAACTTTGCTCATGTGCGCATGTTGTACGCCAGCAGCTGTTAATGCCGCCTCGTTTTGAGCAAACAATGCTGTAAGCTGGTTGTTATGCAAAATTGCAGCAACTGCAATTAAAACTGCAGCCAAACCTACCAATGAGTGCATAAGTGCAACAGTTTCAGGCATTTGAGTCATTGGTACAGTACGTGCACGTGCAATACCCACAATCGCGCCAAGCACCATTGCACCGCCAATCATCCAGATCACTGGGTTGTTGGCAACAAAGAAGGTTGTTACAACTGCAATCGCCATTGCGATCATACCGTAACGGTTACCTTGAATTGCTGTTTTAGGACCAGATAGGCCGCGAAGCGTCAAGATAAAGAGAATTGCGCCTACAAGGTACAACCAGTTTGCATTTGCTTGAATAAATTCCATGTCAAAGCCCTCTTATTTCTTTTGCTTAGGCTTGAACATTTCCAACATGCGTGCAGTTACTGCGAAGCCGCCGAAAATATTAATGCTTGCCAAAAATACCGCAATCGCACCAAGTACGCTTACAACATTCACACTTTGAAATGCAACATTTGCATCTACACCAAGTACAGGCAGCCCGACTGTTTGCAACATCGCACCAACGACAATAATTGATGACAATGCGTTAGTTACCGCCATAAGTGGCGTATGTAAAGCTGGTGTAACACCCCAAACTACGTAATAACCTACGAAGATGGCAAGGACGAAAATTGTAATAGTTTCAACCATGAGAAATCTCCTTAACCACGCTTAAGCAGCACTTGACCGCCATGAGTGACCAATAGGGCTTTTTGGATTTCGTCTTCTTGATTAATCGCAAAGTTTTTCTCTTTGTCGAATAAAGTCTCTACGAAATTGAAAACGTTACGTGCATATAATGCAGAAGCTTCTGTCGCAACAGTGGCTGGAATATTTGGAATACCCAAAATTTTCACGCCATTTTCAGTCACAACAGTTTCGCCAACTTTAGAACCTTCAACGTTACCACCAGTTTCAACTGCCATATCTAAAATGACAGAGCCCGGCTTCATTTTGGCAACAGTTTCAGCTTTAATCAGACGCGGCGCATCACGACCCGGCAACAATGCTGTTGTAATCACGATATCGGCATTCGACACAGCTTTATCTACAATCGCAGCTTGGTCTTTGATGTATTGCTCACCCGGCATCCAGCCATAACCATTTTTTGCTGCATCTGCTGCACGTTGCTGTTCTTCTTCAGACATTGGTACGTCTAACCACTTACCACCTAAAGACTCAACTTGATCTTTAGCTGTTGGACGTAAATCTGTTGCTTCAACAACAGCACCCAAACGTTTTGCTGTAGCAATCGCTTGAAGGCCCGCAACCCCAACACCCATAATCACAACACGTGCTGGCTTTACAGTACCAGCAGCAGTCATCAGCATTGGGAACATGCGTTGATACTCGGCAGCTGCAAGCAAAACTGATTTATAACCAGCCAAGTTCGCCTGAGAAGACAACACATCCATGTTTTGTGCACGAGAAAGCGTACGAGGAAGCAATTCCAGAGCAAAAGCAGATACTTGCTGATTCGCAAACTGATCTAGCTCGGTATTACGATAAGGATCAAACATTGCTACAACAGCTGTATTTGCTGCAAGTTTTTGAATTTCCCCGCCTTGTGGCGCACGAACTTTCAAAATAATTTGACTACCCGTATAGGCATCATCCGTAATGGTTGCACCGACCTGTTCATAAGCACTGTCAATGTACGCAGCCTTTACACCAGCACCACGTTCAATCACAACGCTATGACCAGCGCTAATCAACTTCTTTACTGTCTCTGGCGTAGCAGCTACACGATTTTCACCGACGACAGTTTCGGTTGGGATTCCGATCTGCATGAGCGTTCCTCAAGCTAATTTCTCATTGTCAAAAACATTGCAACCCGCAATGTTTCCCCCATGTGTATTCTTTGTACAGAATTTGGATTCTAATTGAACTTTTTGAAAATACCACCCACTATTTATTTAATAAATACCCATATTTTGAACTGATGATTCACGATATTTGACTTGAGGTGTAATATAGGAAGATTTTTCTTTTTTTTGCAGACAATAGTCTCTCTTATACAGTCCTGTATATGAAAATTTCTTTATCTTCGTTTCAAATTGGGTCTTTTTTCGCGCTTTGTTCTGCTTTTCTATTCAGTACAAAAGCAATCTTTATTAAACAAACTTATGCCCTTTCTCCATTAGTAGACGGTACAGTCCTGATGGCTTTACGTATGCTAAGCGCCTTACCGTTCTTTCTATTAATTTGCTGGTTCAATAGGCATCATAATCAGGGCATAAAAAAGAAGGATTGGCTAATTTTAATTTTTGCCGGTCTATTAGGCTACTACTTTGCCAGCTGGCTTGATTTCATGGGCCTTATGTTTATTAGTGCTTCTTTAGAGCGAATTATCTTATTTTTATATCCAACACTTACCGTGATTGCATCAAGCCTGCTCTACAAACAAAAATTAGATATAAAAAGTTTAATCGCCATTTTTCTTAGTTATGGTGGAACCGTGCTAGTGATGCTCCAAGAACACAACAACGCACCAATTCAGGGCAATTTCTGGCTAGGAACAAGTTTTGTATTTGCAAGTGCTGTAGCATTTGCTGGTTATTTACTGTTAACCCCACCATTAATTAAAAAATTTGGTTCTTGGAATTTCACAGGCTTAGCGTTAACTGTGGCCTGTATTGGGGCATTAACACATTACATACTAAGTACTCCTCACCCTATTCAACTAATATTACAACTCCCCTCAAGTGTAATTTGGTATGGAGTCGGCTTAGGCTTTTTAGTCACTGTCTTACCCACCGTTATGCTCATACAAAGTATTGAACGTCTTGGTGCATCACAATCTGCAATGATTGCTTCAATTGGACCAGTTTTAACTATTTTACTTGCCGTTGTTTTCTTAAATGAACATCTTAATATGTGGCAATGGGTCGGTTGCCTACTCAATATTGTAGGGGTAATGATGATTACGCTTAGAAAGAAAAGACTAAAACATTAAATTCTCTTGACCTCAACTTAAGTTGAGGTTGGATACTCATCTAAATTTTACTGAAAGGTTGAGTTCCAATGAATAAAGAAACTTTTAGAATCATAAATCCCTCTACTTTATATAACCCAACACCAAATGCTTATAGCCATATTGCTGTAGTCCAAAATTTTAAAAATATTATTCATATTGCAGGACAAGGCGGTGAAGATTCGAAAGGGGAATTAAGCCCAAATTTTGAAGAACAAGCCACTCAAGTTTTTAATAACATTCAAAATGCATTAACAGCAGCAGAAGCAAAAATCTCAGATATTGCTGTTTTAAGGGTTTTAATTGTTGACCACTCAGATGAAAAACACCAAATTTTAATTAAAATCATGCAAAATCTATGGAAAAATCATCCTTTTCCAGCCTGTACGCTCATTCCTGTACCACGCCTTGCATTAGAGCGCATGCTCATTGAAGTTGAAGCAACAGCATACACCTAATAAAACCGAGAGAATATCATGTCTACCCCTGAAGATATCAGTCAAAATAAACCTTTGCTTTGGTTGATGGCAGCAGCATGTGGCTTATGTGCAGGTGTGAATTATTACTGTCAGCCTCTAATTCACTCTATTCAGCAAGAGTTTGCTGTAACTCAAGCACAAGCCGCTTTAACAGTGACATTTGCTCAGGTGTCTTATGCCCTTGGTCTACTCTTTATTGTTCCGATGGGTGACATCGTCAATAAAGCCAAAGCTATTCCGTTTTTGATGGTGCTTTGCGCAGTTGGTCTATTTACTTCTGCCTTTGCTGTTAACTTACCTATGCTCTGGATTGGTACAATTTTAGCGGGCTTGTTTTCTGTTGCAGCTCAAGTATTAATTCCATTAGCTACTATGACAGTCAAACCTGAAAAAACAGGCGAGATTATTGGTTTTTTAATGAGTGGCTTATTGGTCGGGATTTTACTCTCTACCAGTCTGGCCGGTTTATTTTCCAATCTTTTCCACTGGAAAGTCGTTTATGTGGTAAGCGGCGTATTAATGCTATTACTGGCATTTACTTTAAAAAGCCGTCTACCTTACGTCTTGCGTATGAAAATGAATTATGGGCAAATTTTTGTTTCCATGGCTCAGCTTTTAAAGCACGAAAAGCGACTATTACTAAGAGCGCTTACAGGTGCTTTCGCCTTTGCAGCAGTAAGTACTTTATATTCTACTATCGCCTTACTACTGACCTCAGCACACCATTTACCAGATCTATTTATCGGACTCGTTCCTCTAGTTGGTATTTTTGGTGCATTATCAACCCGCTATATTGGTAAATACGCCGACCAAGGCTACACAAAATTACTTACTTGGATGGGCTGTGGACTATTCTTAGTCAGTTGGGTTTGTTTCTACTTTGGACAAACTCTACTTTCTACATATGTCATTGGGTTTGCGTTAATTCAATTAGCACTCGCGCTCGTTCACACCAGTAACCAAAGTATTATTTTCCGTCTACGTCCAGATGCTAAATCCCGTATTAATGCCATCTATATGACCACTTACTTTATTGGTGGCGCAGCTGGTTCGGCATTAGGAATTTTTGCCTGGAATCATGGTGGATGGACCATGACTTGCCTTGCAGGGGTTGGACTCGTTCTGTTTTGTATTTTATTTAGTGTGATTGATGCTTTCTTACAAAAAAAGCAGTTGGCTCACTCATAAGGTAATTTGTTAAAAATCATCTTTCTACATTCACCATAAGGGCGGTTATAAATTACGCGATTAAATGTCTCTGTCGATTCAGAGCTAAACCCCGTATAATGCTGCCCTTTCTTTAATTTAGCGACTTTTGGGTCTATTGATTATGCAATCACTTCAATCGTTACAACCTCGTATTTCAGTTGCCCCAATGATGGATAGGATCAACTAAAATAAAATATCATTTATTATTAAAAACTTAGAAACAAAAATAAAATTCATGGTGTAAATTTAGTGTAAAAATTTAATTACTGAAAAATAATTTAAAAATCCAGCCCATTTATGAGAAAAAAGACGTAAAGACTCCCAAGCATGTAACCATGCACCACCTGCCTGATTTTGGTCATCTAAAATCACAAATGGAATTTTCTTACGTTTTAAAAAATAGGCTGTAGCAAGAGCTGCTTGTCCACCACCAATAATGACTACATCTACTTCAGCTTGTAATTGAGACAAATTATCTCTCCCTCTTCTTTATTGTCATAAACAAAATCAAAAGCCCAGCCTGTTTAACAGACTGGGCTTATTTCTTAAAACTTTCAAGTGATTGAATTAGCTTTTCAATCGTTCAATTGATCTAGATATTTTTCAGCATCTAGAGCAGCCATACAGCCTGACCCAGCTGAAGTAATCGCTTGACGATAAATGCTGTCAGCGACGTCACCAGCAGCAAAAACACCAGCTACAGAAGTTGCTGTTGCATTACCAGAAGTACCGCTTTGTACTTGGATATAGCCATCACGTAAGTTTAATTGACCATCAAACATTCCAGTATTTGGTTTGTGGCCAATTGCAACGAATAGACCATGAACCTCTACGTCTTGCTTAGACTCATCTTGAGTTGATTTAAGGCGAACACTTGTTACACCAGTATTGTCACCCAATACTTCTTCAACTTCGTGATTCCAGATAATGCTGATTTTGCCTTCTTTTTCTTTAGCAAATAAATGATCTTGCAAAATCTTTTCAGAACGTAAGCTATCACGGCGGTGTACTAGCGTTACATGTGAAGCAATATTTGATAAATAAAGCGCTTCTTCAACAGCAGTGTTACCACCACCTACAACCATTACTTTTTGGTTTTTGTAGAAGAAACCATCACATGTTGCACATGCGCTTACGCCTTGTCCCATAAAGTTTTGTTCAGACTCTAGGCCAAGATATTGAGCTGTAGCACCAGTTGCAATAATCAAAGCATCACATGTGTACTCTTCCATATCACCTTTTAGAACAAAAGGACGTACGTTTAAGTCCACTTCGTTAATATGGTCATAGACGAGTTCTGTACCAAAGCGTTCAGCATGTGCTTGCATACGATCCATTAATGCAGGACCAGTTAAACCTTCAGGATCGCCCGGCCAGTTGTCAACTTCGGTTGTTGTTGTAAGTTGCCCACCTAGTTGTAAACCCGCAATTAAAGTAGGTTTAAGGTTTGCACGCGCTGCATAGACAGCTGCACTATAGCCCGCAGGGCCAGAACCGAGAATTATCAGACGTGAATGTCTACTTTGCATTTAGTTCTCTCCAATGTGTTACAGACTACGCTGGTTAACACGTTTAGATAATTCTTCAGCAGATTCTTTACGCTCAGAATATCGATCAGTTAGATACAGGCTTTGTCCACGCGTAAGTAATGTAAACTTATAGAGTTCTTCCATCACATCTACTATACGATCGTAATAAGAAGATGCTTTCATACGTCCATCTTCTTCAAACTCTAAAAAGGCTTTAGGAATTGAAGATTGATTCGGGATTGTAATCATCCGCATCCAGCGCCCCAAAATACGCATCTGGTTAACGCTATTAAAAGATTGTGAACCACCACTAACTTGCATAAGTGCTAAAGTTTTACCTTGCGTCGCACGTATTGCACCACCAGCCAAAGGAATCCAGTCGATTTGGGATTTAAAAATAGAACTCATAGAACCATGACGCTCAGGTGAACACCAAACCATACCCTCTGACCAAGCCAAAAGTTCATGCAATTCTTTTACTTTTGGATGTTCAGTATCGGCATCTTCTGGCAAAGGCAATCCTTTCGGATGAAAGATTTTCACCTCAGCACCAAACTCCTCCAAGATTCGTCCTGCTTCCATCACCGCTAAACGACTATAAGAACGTTCACGATTCGAGCCATATAACAATAAGATGCGTGGTGCATGATCCAGTGCTTTAGCTTGAACTTTCTCTAAAGTAGGTCGATCAAGAAGATTCATATCAACATTTGGGAGATTCATAGATTTACACCGATTCAAAATACTTTTTTCTTAGCCATAAAGAGACACTGACCAAAGCAATCAAAACTGGTACTTCAACTAATGGCCCAATGACTGTAGTAAATGCCACAGGCGATGCTAAACCAAAGGTTGCAATGGCTACAGCCAGTGCTAACTCAAAATTATTACCCGCAGCAGTAAATGAAATTGCTGTAGTTTTTGGGTAGTCATTACCCATCCACTTACTCATAAAGAAACTAATGAAGAACATTACGATAAAGTAAATTGTTAATGGAATCGCAATTCGAATTACATCCAAAGGCAGACTCACTACATCTCCACCTTTGAGACTAAACATAGCAACAATAGTAAACAGTAATGCCAATAGACTTAATGGACTGATCTTCGGTAAAAAGACATTTTGGTACCACTCTAAGCCTTTGGCGTTGACTAAGATCAAACGGGTCAAGAAACCAAGAAAAAAAGGAATACCCAAGTAAATTAATACCGCGTGGGTAATCGTCCAAAAATCCACATTGATTACTTGCCCAGCAATACCAAAATAAGGTGGTAAGAAGGTAAGAAATAACCAAGCATAAGTACTAAAGAACAAAATCTGAAAGATACTATTGAATGCAACCAATGCTGCTACATATTGGTTATCGCCGCAGGCTAAACCATTCCAAACTAAAACCATTGCAATACAACGAGCTAATCCGATCAGGATTAGTCCAGTCATATACTCTGGATAGCTATGCAAAAAAATAATTGCTAATGCAAACATTAATACAGGAGCAATAATCCAGTTCTGTACTAAAGACAAAGTTAATGTTCTTTTGTCTTTAAATACTTGTGGTAGAGCTGCATAGTCCACTTTGGCTAACGGTGGATACATCATCAGAATCAAACCAATCGCAATTGGAATATTGACAGAATCCACACTCATTTTGTCTAAAGTAACGGAAGCTTGAGGTAAGAAGACACCTATCGCAATCCCCAACCCCATCGCAATGAAAATCCATAGCGTCAGGTTACGATCTAAAAATGACAGTCTTTGTTGAGCCATGATTTTCTCATTCAATATCTGATATGTGATTGATTGCAGCAATTAATTCAGGACGAGACATATTTGCTGTATCAAGTGCAAATAAAGCATCTAAACGACGGTTGATATGGTCTACTGTCACTTGGAAAGCTTTTAATTTTTCCTCTTTAGGCAAGTCTAAATGTGATGGATCAGCCAAGCCCCAATGTGCCTTGATCGCTCCCCCCAAATAAAGAGGACAAGCTTCTTGAGCTGCTGAATCACACACAGTAATCACTACATCAGGTTTATATTGCTCACAGTCATCAATGGTTTTACTCCATAAACCTTCTGTTGAAAGACCAAGGTTTTCCAAAGTTTCAATAGTCAATGGATGCACCTGTCCTGATGGCTTACTACCTGCACTGTATGCTTTCCAGTCATGAGGAGCACGACTGTTAAAAAGCACTTCAGACAAAATGCTACGACAACTATTTCCAGTACACAAAAAAAGGAATTTCATAATCTATTACTCACAATAACTATTTATAGAAAGCGTGTTGGTATTGCTTACAACTTGACTAGATGATGTTTTTTTTAAAGTATCTAGAATTTCAAAACACCATGCTGGAAGTTGTTGATTAATGCTGTAGTACACCCATTGGCTTTGTCGTCTGTCTTGTAAGAGACCAGAAGAGCGTAATAAAGCTAAATGCCTAGAAATCTTTGGTTGACTCAGTTGTAGCTTTTCTGTCAGATCACAAACACAGAGTTCTTTATTCTCAGCAATTAAAGTGACAATATTGAGACGGGTTTCATCTGATAAGCATTTAAAAAAATTAACTTGATCCATCTTTGCTACCTATAAATTTGGATATGCAGATAATCACATACAAGAACTAAATTTTTTAATTTACTCTCTGACCATTTTCGTCGATCACTTGTTCACCATCTTCTTTAGTGAAAGCACCTTTTTGTGGTAATGGCAGAATATCCAAGACAACTTCTGAAGGACGACTTAAGCGAGTACCTAATTCAGTAACAACAAATGGTCGATTAATCAAAATAGGATGTTCAAGCATAAAACTGAGTAGTTGTTCATCACTCAAATCACTACGATCAAGCTGTAAATCCCGATAAGGATCTACATTCTGACGAATAGCCTCTCTTACTGTTAAGTTTGCATCCTGAATCAATTTAACTAATTCGTCATGACTAGGTGGTGTAATGAGATATTCAATAACGGTTGGTTCAATTCCTGTATTGCGAATCAAAGCCAAAGTATTCCGAGAGGTGCCACAAGCAGGATTGTGATAAATCTTTACATCTAATGAAGTTGTCATGAAACTGGGACCTCTAATATATTAATATCTTTATATATGAATTAGCATATATATGCAACTTCATATATGATGGTCTGCAAAATACAATCCATTAAATAAGCTAGTTAAATTTGAAAAACTGCTGTAAACAATTCATTTTAGATTAAGAATTTAGCAATAATATTAAATAAGCCAATATACGTATCAGTAAGTTTGAGAAACAAATGTGATCACTAACTTTTTATTCAGGCTAACTTCTTCAGTACACCACATTTGTCCACTGTACATAACCCATCACAAGTCTTTCTTATTTCTAATAGCTGCTGTATGAGTTTCTGCTGATTCCGAATATTTTCCTCTACATCGTTAATATGTGAATCGATAAGCTCATTCACATCAGAACAATTTAGATTAGGCAGATCCTTATAATTTAGTAATTTTTTGATTTCAATTAAGTTCATATTCAAAGAACGACAATTCACAATGAATTTCAACCGATCAATGTAATCTTCAGTATATAGTCTATAGTTACCTTGAGTTCGATCAGGTTGCGGGATTAAACCTTCTTTTTCATAAAACCGTATTGTCAGTACTGAGCACGACGTTTTCTCAGAGAGCTCTCCTATCTTCATAAACATTAGAAATACTCAAAATCCAACTTGACTCTATAGTAGCTATAGAGATTTTAATATGCAATAAGTAAAGATATGACTATGGGCACATCAATGAGTGGTTGCGGTTGTAATAAAGAAAGTTCTTGTGAAGACACTAAGCAAAATCAAAATGAATCAGAAACAAATTCTGGTAACAGTAAAGATTTAACTGCTGAAGAAAGTAAAAGCTCTTGTTGTGGTAATGAAGTACCACAACAATCTAAGCCAGATGAAAAAGATTCTTGTGCTAGTACTCAGCCATGTTCTACGCAGTCAAACTCATGTTGCACCCCAGATTCAATAAGTTCACCTGAGATAATCAGTGATAATGAGGGTGTAGCGACTTTCATCAGTGACTATAAAATCCCTAAAATGGATTGTTCCGCAGAGGAACAAATGGTTCGGATGACTTTATCTTCTTTGGTAAATGTTAAGAGGCTAGTTTTTGATTTGCCGAATCGAAACCTAAAAGTTATGCATAATGGTGAAAGTAATGAAATCACTGCAAAACTTGAAGCTCTTGGGTTTGGCGCTAAATTAAATAAAACTGAAGCCTATGTAAATAAAGAGCATGCAAAAGAAATCAGTACGTTTCTGATTCCGAAAATGGATTGCTCTGCTGAGGAGCAAATGGTTCGTATGGCATTGTCTCCAGTGAGTGAGGTCAAAGGACTAATATTTGATTTACCTAATCGGAAATTAAAAGTTTTTCATAATGATGGTCTTAATGAAATTACTAGCAAACTTGAAGCACTTGGTTTTGGAGCCAAACTTGAAAGTACCGCTGCCTCTGTGGGTGAAATGCCTGAAAAAGCAGATACGTCTGAACAAGCAAAAGTTTTAAAAATTCTTTTAGCGATTAATCTCCTATTATTCTTTATAGAGTTTATCAGTGGTTTGGTAGCTGCCTCTACAGGCTTGATTGCTGACTCATTGGATATGCTTGCTGATGCCACAGTGTTTGGTATAGCACTGTTTGTTGTTGGTAAAAGTGTAAAAAAACAATTAAAAGCAGCGCATCTTTCAGGCTGGTTACAGTTAATTCTCGCTACTTCTGTAATTGTAGATGTTGTGCGTCGGTTCATTTATGGTAGTGAGCCAGAGTCTTTCTTGATGATTGGAATTGCTGCTTTAGCGCTAATTGCCAATTTTTATTGTATATACCTAATGTCTCATCAAAAAAATGATGGTGCACACATGAAGGCTAGTTGGGTCTTTTTATCCAATGATATCATAGTCAATTTTGGTGTGATTTGTGCAGGGATACTAGTTGCTTTGACAGGTTCCGCATATCCAGATCTTGTTATAGGAATAATTGTTTCACTTTTCGTACTTAACGGTGCTCGAAAAATTTTGGCATTGAAATAAGAGTATTAAAAATGAATTTATTCCAAGTTAAACCAAACGAATTTGTCAAAATTGTTGACCTAAAAAAAGGTAACCAATATTTAGATAAAAATGATCCAGTTCTCGAACGACTTGAATTGTTAGGTTTCAGAATTGGTGAAACTTTACAAGTTCTAGCTAAGGGACTTTTCGGTGGTGATCCAGTATTGGTTCAAATTGAAACTTCTCGATTTGCGTTAAGAAAGAATGAAGCTGAACGAATTTTTGTAGAGATTGTTTCAAATGAACAGTAAAAATATTGCACTTATTGGTAACCCAAATTGTGGGAAAACATCTCTCTTTAATACTTTAACAGGTACTCGTCAAAAAGTAGCTAATTATGCTGGTGTTACTGTTGAGCGGAAAGAAGGTTTTTTTAAACTACCTTCTGGTGAATCAGTTCGAGTTTTAGATTTGCCCGGCACATACAGCTTAAAGCCTACGAGTCTAGATGAAGAGGTAACAAGGGCTGTATGCTTAGGTGAGCTTGAGGGTGAGGTTCTACCTGATATATATGTATGTGTGGTTGATGCCACTAATTTACATTTACATTTAAGTCTTGTGCTTGAAATAAGGGCATTGAATCGACCAATGCTTCTTGTTTTAAATATGATGGATGAGGTCAAAAAGCGTGGTATTTCGATAGATATTAATAAGCTATCAGAATTGTTGGGTATCCCTGTTATTGAGGCTGTTGCCGTTAAAACTAAAGGCGTGCAAGAACTACTAAATCAATTAGATCAAAAAAATCTATTTGTCACTCCTTATCATTCTGATCTGAATCATTTTGATCAGATTAAAAATATTACTAAACAGGTAATTTTAAAAAATGATAACGGTGATGCAAGAACAGCTTTCTTGGATAAAATTTTCTTACATCCTGTACTTGGTTTAGTCATCCTAACGCTTACCATGTTTGTCATGTTCCAAGCCGTTTTTATCTGGGCACAACCTTTTATCTCATTAATTGAAAATGCAATTGCTTGGTTAGGTAATACAATTGGCCCGCTTATTACTCATCCATTACTTAGAAGTCTTATTGTTGATGGGGTAATCGCTGGATCGGGTAGTGTTTTGGCTTATATGCCGCAGATCCTTATCTTATTCTTCTTTATTTTAATTTTAGAAGAATCAGGTTATTTGCCACGAGCAGCATTCCTTTTGGATAAATTAATGTCCAAAGCTGGTTTAAGTGGACGTTCCTTTATTCCACTATTGTCTAGTTTTGCCTGTGCTATTCCTGGTGTCATGGCAACACGAAGCATTAGTTCGGAAAGAGATCGTCTAGCAACCATTATGATTGCGCCATTAATGACTTGTTCTGCAAGATTACCTGTTTATGCTTTGCTAATTGCGGCATTCATTCCAAACAAATTAGTTTATGGTTGGTTGAGCCTACAAGGTTTAGTTCTTTTTGGACTATATATGGCTGGAATTGTTTCAGCATTATGTGTTTCTTTATTTTTGAAACTAGTTAGAAAAGATAAAACAGAAAGTATTTTTATCTTTGAGTTGCCTACTTATCGATTGCCAGATATTCGAAACGTTGCATTAGGACTTTATGATCGAGCTACGATCTTTCTAAAAAGAGTTGGTGGTATTATCGTAGCATTATCTATATTGCTTTGGGTGTTGGTTACGTTCCCTCAACCACCTGAGCATGCCACGATGCCTGCTATCAACTATAGTTTAGCTGGACAACTTGGACACATTATTCAGCCTATATTTGCACCTATTGGCTTTACTTGGGAAATCTGTATCGCATTAATTCCTGCTATGGCTGCAAGGGAAGTTGTCATTGCTGCTTTAGGTGTAATTTATGCTATGTCTGGAGATGAAGATACTGTAACTCAAACATTGTTGAGTCAAATCTCTGGTCCTGATGGTTGGGGGCTAGCTACAGGGATGTCATTATTAGTTTGGTACATTTTCGCACCACATTGTCTTGCAACATTAGCGACCATTCGTCGTGAAACTGGTAGCTGGAAACAGCCTGTTATTATGGCGACTTACTTATTTGGGCTTGCGTATTTCTTTGCCTTCATTACATATCAGCTTATTAGTAGACTTTAATCAAAATAAGAATATTTCATAAAGAAAAATGGATGCCTTCGCATCCATTTTTCTTTTAAGTATCAAACTGATTATGAGCTTTTTTTCACAGCAACAATAATCTGACTCTCACCCTCTATTTTTAATTCGAAGTCAACCTTTTCCCCTACAGTTAAACCATTCAATAATGCTGGATCTGCAACTTTAAAGCCCATGGTCATTGCAGGCCATTTAATTGCAGGAATTGCTTCATGGTCGAGTGTTAGAATATTTTCTTTCGTATCAATAGCAGTAATCACACCAACAGCTTGAGCTGTTGCAACTGTAGATGACTCTTTACTCATCTGCTCCATCGGTGCTTCCGCTTTCTTTTGCTCTGATGCCTCATTTTTGCTACATGCACTTAACGCAGCAACAGTTGCAACAAGAGCCACAATTTTCATAAATTTCAACATAATAAAACCTCTTTTGACGAAATAATAAAACTATCAATTCTTTGATAGTTTTCTTTTGATTAAAAGCTGATATGCCGCAGGGATAACAAACATAGATAAGAGAGGGGCTGAAATCATCCCCCCAACCATAGGTAAAGCAATACGACTCATTAATTCAGAACCTGTTCCAGTCCCCAACAGAATAGGGATTAACCCCGCCAAAATGACAGCGACTGTCATTGCTTTAGGGCGAACACGTAGCACGGCTCCTGTATGAATTGCCTTATTGAGTTGTTGCTCTGTTAAGGATGCCGTTGAAGAAGATAGGCTTTGCTGTGCATGCTCAATTGCTTGCTTTAAATAGAACAACATGACTACACCAAACTCTGCGGCAACACCAGCAAGTGCAATAAAACCAACAGCAATCGCAACCGAAAAGTGATAATCACTCAAGTACATAGCCCAAATACCACCAATCAAGGCAAAAGGTAGTGTTGCCATAATCAGAACAGCATCTTGTACTTGCCTAAAAATCAAATAGAGCAATAGAAAAATGATCATCAAAGTAATTGGAATAACAACTTTTAAGCGAGCATTCGCACGCTCCATGAACTCAAACTGTCCTGAATAGCTAATGCTCATGGCAGAAGAACGTTTTACTTTTTGGTCTATGGCCTGCTTCAAATCTTGTACAACCGAAGCTAAGTCACGTCCTTGTACATCGACATAGATCCAACCACTTGGACGGGCATTCTCACTTTTAAGCATTGGCGGCCCATCTGTAATTTGAATATTAGCAACACTACTCAAGACTATTTGTTGACCAGATTCAGTTAGAATCGGTAAATTTCTTAAGGCTTCCAGTGAATCTCGAATCTCTCGTGGGTAACGTACATTAATGGGATACCGTGCCAAGCCTTCAACAGTTTCACCAATATTTTCCCCGCCAATCGCTGATGAGACGATTTGCTGTACATCTTTAATATTGAGACCATATCGCGCAGCCTGCATACGGTTAATATCAACATCAACATATCGACCACCTGTGAGCCGTTCAGCTAAAGCTGAACTAACACCGGGCACCTGTTTAGCCACTTGTTCAATTTGCTGTGCTACCCGATCAATATCTTGCAGATCATTTGCTGAAACCTTAATCCCGATTGGACTTTTCACCCCAGTTGCCAACATATCAATCCGGTTACGGATAGGTGGCACCCAAATGTTTGTTAAACCCGGTACTTGGACTGCCTTATCTAGTTCTTTTATCAATTTGTCAGGTGTCATACCTGAACGCCATTCAGACCGTGGTTTGAACTGAATCGTGGTTTCAAACATTTCTAATGGTGCAGAATCTGTGGCTGACTCTGCGCGACCAGCTTTACCGAATACTGTTGCAACTTCAGGAACGGTTTTAATCATTCGATCAGTCTGTTGGAGTAGCTCAGAAGCTTTTGCTGCGGACAATCCCGGTAAAGCTGAAGGCATATACAGTAAATCACCTTCATCCATATTGGGTAGAAACTCCCCACCTAACCGTGTTAAAGGGAAAAGACTAATAAGGAAAATTAGCAATGCACCAAGTAAAATTGTCTTTGGATGAGCTAAAACCTTATCCAACATAGGGCTGTATATTTTGATCAGAAAACGGTTCAGTGGATTACGCTGTTCAGAAGGTAATTTCCCTCGAATCCAATAACCCATTAAAACGGGAATCAAGGTAATGGATAAACCTGCTGCTGCTGCCATTGCATAGGTTTTAGTAAATGCCAGTGGTGAGAACAAGCGACCTTCTTGTGCCTGTAAAGTAAAAATAGGAATGAAGGATAAGGTAATGATGAGTAGACAGAAAAATAAAGTTGGCCCGACCTCACTGGCAGAACGTGTAATGATGTTCCAACGGACTTGTGCTTCCAAGACTTGCTCAGGATGTTCGTGTTGCCAAGTTTCGATATGCTTATGTGCATTTTCAACCATTACAATTGCGGCATCGACCATAGCGCCAATCGCGATAGCAATACCACCCAACGACATGATATTGGCATTTAGCCCTTGATAATGCATCACCAAGAAAGCAGATAAAATCCCAAGCGGCAAAGAAACAATAGCCACCATTGCTGAACGTAAATGCCAGAGGAATAGTCCACAGACTAAAGCCACCACAATAAACTCTTCAATTAATTTATGGCTGAGATTTTCTACTGCTCTATCAATCAATTGACTGCGATCATATACAGGAACAACTTGTACACCTTTCGGTAGACTTTGTTGTAATTCAGCTAGCTTCGCTTTCACAGCAGTAATCGTTTCACGTGCATTTTTACCTGCTCGTAAAATCACGACACCCCCAACCGTTTCACCTTGCCCATTCAATTCACTGATGCCACGACGCATTTCTGGACCAAGTTGAATAGTTGCAACATCACCTAAAGAAACAGGAACACCGAAACTATTTGTTCGTAAAGGAATTTGGCGAAAATCATCTAAAGTTTTTAAATAACCAGAAGCCCGCACCATATATTCCGTTTCAGCCATTTCCAGAACTGAACCACCAGTTTCCTGATTAGCTTTTTGAATCGCCTCAATGACATTGTTTTGTGTGACACCTAAAGTAGCCATCTTGCTTGGGTCTAAGACAACCTGATATTGCTTAACCATTCCCCCAATTGTGGCAACTTCAGCCACGTTAGGTAATGTCTTCAGTTCATACTTTAAAAACCAGTCTTGTATGCTTCTCAGCTCCGAAAGATCATGCTGTCCTGTTGGGTCTACTAATGCATATTCATAAACCCAACCAACGCCAGTGGCATCTGGTCCCAATGAAGATTTCGCATTTGCAGGCATTTTCCCTTGAATTTGATTTAGATACTCCAATACACGAGAACGGGCCCAGTAAAGGTCAGTATGTTCATCAAAGATGACATAAACAAATGAGTCACCAAAAAAAGAATAACCGCGAACAGTTTTAACACCGGGCACCGATAACATGGTTGTTGTTAAAGGGTAGGTCACCTGATTTTCAACAATTTGTGGTGCCTGACCAGAAAAATTAGTTCGAATAATTACTTGTACATCAGACAAATCTGGTAATGCATCGACCGGAGTATTCTTTACGGCCCAAGTTCCCCAAGCAGCCAGAATTAAAGCGGCCAACAGGACAAATACACGATTTGCAATTGAAAAACGAATAATACGGGCAATCATAATCGTCCTCCCGTTTAGTTCTTCATAGATGTCATAGACATCTTGGAAATGTCAGAAATAACGTAAGTATCTCTAGCATGTGTAAAACTAAAACGGACCTGATCGCCTTGCTGAATTTGGGTAAATGGTTGCACTGGTTGTTTAAAGCTCATAGTCATAGCCCCCCAACCCAACTCAGGAATCGCCTGATGTGAAATGGTAATGTCTTGAGCTGTGACTTTTTCAACTTTACCAATGCCTTGATATATTGATGTCTTAACCACTTGAGATGAAGTCTTCGATTGTCCAGTGTTCAGCTTATCCAATACACCTTGTAAATTTGCTTCAGAATCAATCAGGAATTGCCCTGAAATTACCACCTTCTGACCAGCTTTCAACCCTTTTAGAATTGCAATTTTATTGCCATCACTTTGACCTAACTGTACTACAACAGGTTCAAAACGCCCTTGCTCATGTCCCACAATGACAACGTTCCGAGTACCTGTACGTATAACAGCTTGCTCTGGTATAACTAAATTGCTTTGTGGGTTGTTGGAGAATTTAACGGAAGCAAACATTCCCGGCTTGAGCAATCCCTCTCTATTGGGCAACTCAATACGAACTTTTATGGTTCTACTCGTGCTATCCAAAGTTGGTAAAATATCAATGACTTTACCGGACACTATTTGAGGATATGCAACAAAAGTAGCTTCAACTTTCATTCCCCGTTTTATCCCGGCAATTTGTGCTTCTGGAACAGATGCTTCTAACCAGATTGGGCTTATCCCCTTGATGGTGACAAGCGTTTGCCCCATAGCTAAAGCCATTCCATTGCGGACTTCTAACGAATCAATAAATCCACTTACAGGTGCACTTAAAGTCATATTGGATTGCACTCGATGTGTCCGCTCGACTTGATTAATCACATTTTGTGGGATTCCTAAAAGCTGTAAACGTTGTCGGCTTGCCTGAATAAGAGAACGATCTCTTGTTCGGAGTACAGCTAGAAATTCAGTTTGTTCTCCTGTCCATTCAGGTATTGAAATATCAGCTATGGGACTGCCTTGCGTCACCATATCCCCAACAGCATGTCCGTACACTCGTTGGACGAAACCACTTGCTCTTGTTTGTAAAATAGCTACCTGTCGTTCATTGGTCTGCAATATACCATTGGTTAACAAAGTATTTCCCATCACAGCTTGTTCGACTGAAGCATAACGAATTGCTAAATTTTGTTGGAGGGATGGATCAATCTTAACCGCAGGATAACTGTCTTCAGTCATCGTAGTATTTTCATCTGCATATTTAGGAACCAGTTGCATGTCCATAAATGGCGATTTCCCCGGTTTATCAAAATGCTGTTCAGGCTTCATTGGGTCGTACCAATACAACACTTTGGCAGCCTGTTGCGGACCTGATTGAGGATTGTATTTCTGATGTGCAATCCAGTATCCAGCACCACCACCCGCAGCCAGACTAATTACCGCAACGCCCATGACAGTAACTGCTAATTTATTTCTTAACATTATGGCTGCCCCTCAACATGGTTTAAGGTCGGTTCTTCAAAGGCATAATAAAGTTGGGCTTTAGTCACAGCCTGTTGCTGTTGGAGATCAATGAGACGCAAACGCTGTTCTAAAAGAGCTTGTCGAGCAGCAATAACATTAGACAAATTACTTTTACCTGCTTGATAGCTTGCCAACTGTAAACCCACTTTTTGTTTAGCGAGTGGAATACTTGTTTGCATCGCACGTCTAATTTGCTGATCAAGTGCATCAAGATCGGATAACCCATCATCTAGCATAGTGAGATGGTCACGGTATTGGACTTCTTGATCGGCGGTAATCCTGTTTTGTTCGGCTAAAGCTGCCTGAATGAGTGGACTACTACGTCTTTTTGAAAAGACAGGAAGCTCTGTTGTTAGTTGCACCCCGATCATATCGCCAAATTCGGGTGCTCGATGCTGATAAGCAAGTTCAATACCCCAATCTGATTTCTGTAAAGCCTGAGCTTGCTTCAGTTTTGCTTCAGCAGTTTGCTTTTCTGCCTGAAATGCTTTTAATTCAGGATGTTGATGCAAATGATGATATAGCTTTGATGTATCAAGGTAGATAGATGGTGCTTGGTCAGGTAAGGTTTCAATTTGAGAGAGATTTTCAGTAGGTTCTGCACTGACTAACCGATGCAACTCTAACTTGGCTTTATTTAAATCACGAAGTAAATCATCCTTCTGGTCAAGCAATACCGTGGCTTCTTGTCTTGGATCAAGTGCATCGGCAATGATTGTACGACCAGAGATGACCTGTGTTTGAGTAATTTGAGAAAGTAATCGATTCTCTGAAAACAGTTCATCATATAGTGCTAATTTACGTTCAAGATAAAAGCGCTTAAGCCAAGCAGATGCGACTTTCTGACGTACCTCAATACGCAGAATCTCAGTTTGAGCATTGGCCGAACCTAGTTCAGCTTTTGCTAAATCGACCTCAGCTTGTCTTTTGGCACGATTTGGAAAATCTTGCATCACGCCAATTTTTTGCATAGTCATACCTTCGCGTGTGACTGACCATGCGGCATCGCCGGATACAGGGTAATTATCTAAACCTACAAATAATTTAGGGTTGGGTAAAATACCTGAAGCTGAAACCATATTTTCAGCCCCTTCAATCCTTGCACTATTTGCTCTTAGGGTAGGTGCATATTGCTCAGCAAGCTTCATAGCTGTATTCAAAGTTAATGGCTCAGCATAAGCCTGACCATAGACCAGACAGAAACAGATAGTAGCTATTGGCCATCTCTTACGATGAGATTGCTTTTCTTTATAAATATTCATATTTTTTGCTCTAAAATGTTTACGCGCACGCGCAGAACATTCATAGAAAATTCTATGAATGATAGAGGACTATCAAATTAGTTAGAGCGTGGAGGCTTCCATAAACCCGAAGGGTATGGAGAAGGAAGATTTTGATCTAAAGAGTAAAAAGCTGAGCGCTCTATAGGAAAGGAAACCATTGAGTGCAAAATACCCTGAACGTCATTAGCATATACAAGCTTGGTAAAAGACATAATGCAATCTTGTTCAGACAGACAGGATGGATCATGCAGAGTTTTTTTGGACTTTGCTTCTCCTTTCATACAATCAGTATGCATCATATTCTGATTTTTCGACTCTTCCATTTGCATGGATTGCATCTGTTCAGATGGCATTAAACATCGTTTATGTACAGACGAGGCAACAGCAGCCGATCCTACTAACAGGATAGCAAACGATAAAAACAGCGATAGGCATGTTTTTAACCACTGCATAGACATAGACCAAATTTTAAGCTTTTTTAGTTTTACAGAATTGAATCGTAATAGCAACAATTTCATGAATAGTAGCCGAAACTACTATTCATGATTTCAAGTTATAGTATTTTAAAATACCAATTCGATGCCTGCACCATATTTCCATCCTTTTTCGGACTCAGTTGCTTCTTGCACGTTAGTTGCTTTTTGTCCTTTTTCATATTGGTAAGCAACATCCACAAAAGGTCTGACTCTTTTAGTGACTTCATATCGGGTTTTAATACCGGTTTTTAGTTCAGACAAACCTGATTTTGCAGCATAGTTAGAATCATCGCTAAATACAGCATCTACTTCAAGATAAGGTTGTGTGATCAATTTCTGGGTTAACAGGAAATCACGCTCGACTTCTAAGCTTGCCCCCCAAAAATTATTCTCACCACCGTACAAATAAGCTTGGGTTTCAAAGAAATATGGAGCTAATCCCAACACGCCAACAACACCATCAACCCGATCGCTGTTGCTGTTATTTTTATCTTCACTGTATCTCACCCCAGCCTGTACATCCCAAAAGGGTGCTACATTACGGCTATAAAGCGCAGATACATCATATTTTGGATCATGACTTTCTGCTTTATCCAAATTTGCTTCAATAAATAGGCGATTTTCATCTGTACCTATCAATGTTTCAATTTTCGATCCTAAAGCACCTTTGCCATCTTCATCCACAGTCCACTCATTCTCAAACTTAGTCATTTGGAAAACTTGTCCACCATGTTCTTTCAGATGTTTATCATGATTTCGGTTATTAGAAGTTTCGGCTTCCAGGCCTATACCATTATCTCCATCATTACCAGAAGTTGAATTTTGGTAAGTATTACGATCAACATAACCTAATCCACCAGGCTCTTTTAACAGCATTTTCATACTCTCGGACTGAGAGGATTTAGTACTACTATCCATGCTTTGAACAGCAGTATCATTTGCAAAAGCTACACCTGATAATCCAATTAAAGCTATAGATAAAAATGTCTTAGAATATATTTTTTTAGTGGTGCGCATGTTGATTTACCCCCTTATCATTAGTATTAGGTTGAGCAACAACATCTTTCGAATCAGTACTATTACTATCGACATTTGCCACAATAAGTTTATTCATCATTCCAGCAGACATGTGATAGAGCAAATGGCAATGGATAGCCCATTCACCTAACTCATCAGCCGTTAATAAAGTTGTAACTGTTTTACCTGGTGGAACAATTACTGTATGTTTATTCGGCATATTGCTAGGATCTTGGCCATTTTCCAGTTGCATAAACATGCCATGTAAATGCATTGGATGAGCCATCATACTATCGTTAACAAATTTCAAGCGTATACGCTCACCATATTTCACTTTAAATGGTTCAGTTTCATTAAACTTCTTACCATTAATTGTCCAAATATAGCGCTCCATATTTCCACCTAAGCGGATTTCAATTTCACGTTCTGGAGCACGGGTATCTTTTTGGGGGGTTAAAGATTGTAAATCACTATATTGAAGTGCTTTTAGACCAGCTGGTGTTGATGCATTCGCCCATCCGTAAACCACTTGATCAGATCCAGAAGAGCTTACTGTTTTTGAAGGCATATCATGATCCATACCTTTCATTGAAGACATATCATGATCCATTCCTTTCATTGAAGACATATCATGATCCATACCTTTCATTGAAGACATATCATGATCCATTCCTTTCATTGAAGACATATCATGATCCATACCTTTCATTGAAGACATATCATGGTCCATTCCCATATCTTCCATCGTCAGTAAAGCACGGGGACGAGGTGTCGGCATCGTAGTACTTTTTACAAGTGAAGTATTTTCATCATGTAATGTACCAATAGAAAAACCACTTCGATCAATAGATTCAGCTTCAATCTGATAATTTGCTTGTTTCGGTTCTACAATAACATCATAAGTCTCAGCTGTTCCTATCCGGAATTCATCCACTGGCACGGGTTTTACTGGTTGTCCATCTGCGCTGACTACTGTCATTTTCAGATTAGGAATTCTTACATCGAACAAAGACATTGCCGAGGCATTAATAAACCGAAGACGTACTTTTTCTCCAGCTTTAAAATTTCCAGTCCAATTTTGTTCTGGAGTCTTACCATTCATTAAAAACGTATAGTTTGTTACATCAGACATATCTGTCTTAAGCATTCGCATCTGATTCCACATGGAACGATCTTTCCATGTTGCCTTTAAACCGTCTCTTTTAATCTGCCTAAAAACATCAAAAACTGTTTCTCTTCGATTCTGGTAGTAATCAGCTTCTTTCTTGAGATTACTCATAATCTGACCACTAGTAGAGTTGTGAAAATCAGAGAGTAAGACTACGTAATCTCTATCAGCTTTTTCTCCGGCCGTTAAAGGTACTTTATTTTTGGGATAAATGACTAAAGGGCCATACAGACCATCTTGCTCTTGACCTTTACTATGCGAGTGATACCAATAGGTTCCATTCTGACGAACCTTGAATTTATATTCATAGGTTTTATTTGGTGCAATACCATCAAACTGGTTGAACCCAGGTACTCCATCCATGATGCCAGGTAAAATTAAACCATGCCAATGAATTGAAGAATCTTGGTTTTTCAACTTGTTGTGTACACGAATAACGGCATCATCGCCTTCCTCAAACTCAAGAAGAGGCGCAACAAACTTACCATTTACAGTAATTCGTTTTAGAGGCTTTCCTGTAATATTCACCGTCTGTTCAGCAATTGTTAAATCATATTCTTTAACCGCTGCCATAACCCAAGTCGACGAAAACAATCCGACTCCTATTAAAAGGACATGACTTAATTTTCTAGACATTTATTTTCACCTATCTATAGTTAATTGAGGGCTAAGCAGGTGGATAAAATACTTTTCCCTCAATATCTTATTTCGCGTATTAATTATTTATTTGGCATATTCATTTGAGAATGGTCCATCTCACCCATTTTAGAATGATCCATATTCATCATCTTAGAATGGTCCATATTCATCATCTTAGAATGGTCCATTTGGGACATATCAGACATTTGGCTGTGATCATGCTGACTATGATTCTGTTGATTTTCCTTATCTTCTTTCATATCACAAGGTTTTTTGCATTTCTCTTGCGCTTTTGAATTTACTTTAACTTCTGTACTTAAAGTATTTTTCTGTTGAGCATCAGCAGCCCAAGATTGGCTTCCAGCAATTAAAGTCCCAACACACATAAAAGCAGTTAAGCCACGACGGAATAGAGTTTTCATTGATTGCTCCAAAAATAAATTTTATATAACTAACTTATAGGTTGGAACCGGACATCTATGTGACTTGAAAATGACATTTTTGTAATCTACATCGCATCCTGTATTTATAACGTTATTATGGTCTTAATATGCGATACGGGGCTTAATAAATGAGAATCTTACTAGTTGAAGATGAACAAAAAACTGGTGATTATCTAAAGCAAGGTCTTTCTGAAGCAGGATATATTACAGACTGGGTTACAGATGGCTTATCAGGTAAACATCAAGCTCTTTCAGAAGAATACGATCTAATTATACTAGATGTAATGTTACCGAAGTTAGATGGCTGGAATATCATTAATGATATTCGCAAAAGTGGCAAAACTATGCCTATCCTTTTTCTCTCAGCTCGTGATCAAATTGAAGATAGAGTTAAAGGCCTGGAACTAGGAGCTGATGATTATCTCGTTAAGCCTTTTGCTTTTGCAGAACTTCTTGCCCGAATTAAAACCTTACTTCGTCGCGGTCAACAAAAGGAAGATAGCAATATTATTACAATTGCTGATCTTGAACTTGATCTTCGTAAACGTCGCGTCACACGTGCTGGACAAAGAATTGACCTTACAGCTAAAGAGTTCGCATTGATGGAATTATTTATGCGTAGACGTGGAGAGATTCTACCTCGTGCTCTTATTGCTTCTCAAATATGGGATATGAATTTTGATAGTGATACCAATGTTGTAGAAGTCGCTATTAAACGTCTAAGAAATAAAATAGATAGTAATTTCAGTCCTAAGTTGATCCAAAACATCCGCGGAATGGGGTATGTCTTAGAGGTAGAAGATGACTCATAAACTGTTTAATGCGATCAGTTTCCGTATTGCGATCATTTTTTCATTATCTACCATTATTATCTTAATGATTATGGGGCTGGTCATTCATCAGCTTGTTATGCATCATTTTGAAACTCAGGACCGCACTCAGCTAGAAGGGAAAATTCAGCTTTTAGAAAATTTACTGGAACAGAATCCGAAAAACACCGATGAACTAAAGATATATTTAAAAGATGCTTTAGTTGGTCATCATGATCTAATTGTCCAGATTGAACGCCCAACTGGCCAAATCATTTTTAGTTCAGCCCCTGCCGTTATAAAGGCTCAAACATTAGTAAAGTCTAAACATATCCCTTGGATAGAGTGGGAAATTCAAAATAAAACATACCGTGGCTTAGTTTATAAAAAATCGTTTGATAAAAATATGAGTGTTCCAACTGCTCAAATTATTGTTGGAATCGATACCTCCGAACATCAACATTTTTTAAACGACTTTAGACGACAATTGTTATATATCGGAGTTGTGGGCACAATTTGTTTAATGTTTTTAGGTTGGTTTGCCGCATGGAGGGGCTTACGTCCAGTTCAGAAAATGGCAAAAGTTGCAGAAGGCATTTCAGCTCAGCATCTATCTGAACGATTAGCGGTCGATAATACACGCACTGAACTAAAATCATTAGCCATAGCCTTTAACGATATGTTAGATCGGCTAGAAACGGCTGTAGAAAAACTCTCAGATTTTTCATCTGATCTGGCCCATGAAATTAGAACACCTATTAATAATTTAATGACTCAAACTCAAGTATGTTTATCTCGTAGTCGGGATATTAATACTTATCAGGAAGTCCTCTTTTCTAATCTGGAAGAGTTTGAACGTTTGGCTCGAATGGTTTCAGATATGTTATTTCTTGCAAAGGCAGAGCATGGCCTACACTTACCAAACCTACAACAGGTCAGCCTAGTAAAAGAGATTTCTGCTTTATTTGACTTCTATGATGCTATCGCTGCTGAAAAGGGAATGTCCCTAGAACAAAGTGGACAAGGATACGTAAAAGGCGATCCCTCAATGTTACGTCGTGCACTGAGTAATTTACTATCAAATGCGATCAAATATGGTAAACCTGATTCAATAATTAAGATTAATTGCCGACAAAATATTGATACCACTATATTCACAATCGAAAATGAAAGCTCACCAATAACATCTGAACAGCTGAATCGATTATTTGACCGTTTTTACCGTACGGATGCATCCAGACAAAGAGTTGAGGAAGGCACAGGTTTAGGTCTAGCAATTACCAAGTCAATTCTTGATGTACATGGCGCAACGATTCAAGCAGACTATAACAACGGTCGGATAGTTTTTAAAATAACTTTTAAAAACTAATTTTTGTAAATAAAAGACAACTGACTACTCATTTCCAGTATCTAAAAAATTATGAGTAGTCAGAAAATGATCCTTTCTTAACTACGTAGCCTTAAAGCATTACCAATAACCGATGCTGAACTTAGGCTCATTGCTAAAGCTGCGATCATAGGAGAAAGTAGCCAACCAGTAAATGGATATAAAATACCCGCGGCTAAAGGGATGCCTAATGCATTATAAAGGAATGCAAACATCAGGTTTTGCTTCATATTTTTAATAGTGGCCTCTGACAGGGAGCGAGCGATCTCTATACCTCGTAAATCACCTTTGACTAAAGTGACTTGAGCACTATTCATAGCCACATCTGTTCCAGTCCCCATTGCAATACCAATATCCGCTTGAGCTAAAGCTGGGGCATCATTGATACCGTCACCTGCCATTGCAACCATTCTTCCTTCTTTTTGTAATTTATTAACCAGTTCCAGTTTATCTGCTGGTTTAACTTCTCCGTAAACTTCATCAATACCTAATTTAGCTCCAACTGATTTTGCAGTAGTTAAACCATCTCCTGTGGCCATTATAATTCTTAATCCAGAATTCTTCAGAGCATGCACAGCTTCAGGTGTACTGACTTTGATTGGATCTGAAACAGCCAATAGTCCTACGAGCGTCCCATCAACAGCCAAATGCATAACACTTGCGCCTTCTGCTCTTAATTGCTCAGCTTGAGGGATATATGTATCAACTGATATGCCGAGTTGTTCCATTAAAGCTGTATTGCCTAATGATAATTGTTGTCCATCTAACTCACCCTTAACACCAATTCCAGAACCTGACTCAAAAGATGTTGGTGTTGTTAGTACAAGATTTCTTTCACGGGCAGCCTGTACAATTGCATCCGCTAATGGATGTTCACTACCTTGATCCAAGCTGGCAGCTAATCTGAGAACTTCATTTTCTTCATATCCAGATAAAGCAATGACCTTATCAAATGAGGGGCGACCTTCTGTTAAGGTCCCTGTTTTATCAATAATTAATGTATCAATCTTACGTAAATTTTCTATTGCTGCAGCATCACGGAAGAGTACGCCATTGGATGCACCACGACCCGTTGCCACCATGATTGACATTGGTGTGGCTAATCCTAAAGCACACGGACAAGCAATAATTAAAACTGCGACAGCATTGATTAGTCCGTATACCCAACTCGGTTCTGGTCCAAATATTCCCCACCCAAAAAAGGTAAGGATAGATATACCGATCACCACCAGTACAAACCAGCCAGCTACCTGATCTGCCATTCTTTGCATAGGGGCTTTAGAACGCTGAGCTTGCGCTACCATTTGAACTATCTGTGAAAGTACTGTTGAAGAACCGACCTTTTCCGAACGTATCACTAATGAACCGTTCATATTCATTGTCGCACCGATTACTTGGTCACCTATACGTTTTGTTACTGGAACTGGCTCTCCCGTTAACATTGATTCATCAATAGAACTTGAACCTTCTGTAATTATTCCATCAACGGGGACCTTCTCACCTGGTCGTACTCTCAGTAAATCTCCAACATGTACATGGGAAAGTGGGATATCTTCCTCTGTGCCATCTTCATTAATTTTTCTTGCGGTTTTCGGTGCCAACCCAAGTAAAGATTTTATTGCTGACGAAGTTTGCGAACGTGCCTTTAACTCAAGAACTTGACCTAATAAGGTCAGTGAAATAATTGCGGCTGTTGCCTCAAAATATACAGCAACACGCCCCATAGAGATGAAAGACGCTGGGAAAACTTGTGGGGCTAGGGTTCCAACGACACTATAAATAAATGCAGCTCCAGTCCCAATTCCAATTAAAGTCCACATATTCGGACTACGATTTAAAATTGAATGCCAACATCTAACAAAAAATGGCCAACCTGCCCAAAAGACGATAGGTAAAGTAAGAACAAGTTCAATCCAGCTTTGTACCTTCATCTCAAACCAGTTCAACTGATGACCAAACATCGCCAAAAATATGATAATGAGGGTTAACGGTAAGGTGTACCAAAATCTTCTTTTGAAATCTTTAAGTTCAGGATTATCATCGGCTTCATCTAGATTGGGAAGTAATGGTTCTAGTGACATACCGCAAATCGGACAGTTACCAGGATGATTTTGTCGGATCTCCGGATGCATTGGGCAAGTATAAATTGATGAGGTATTTACACTATCTGAGTGTGTATCCATCTTATTTAGGGAGACATTTTCGGAAACAGATCTATCTTCTTTAGCAATGTAAAAAGTAGGATCATGCTTAAATTTTATCTGACATTTTTCACTACAAAAGTAAAAAGTCTTATTGCCAACTTGTTCATGAAATTTAGATTCTTCTGTTACAGCCATGCCGCAGACAGGATCCTTTAGTACGTTATTTATAGTTTTCTTTTCATGATGATGGTCCATATAGAAACCTCCTTCATATTTGATTTTAAAAAATTAATTACCTTCGTGCAGAAATACATTTCTGATTATTTGAGTATTTAATGAACATTATTCTTGATAAAGTCAGTGTAACACTTGTGAGTTTTTAATTCTAAAAATGACAAAAATGTAATTTTGGAGTCATCAAGACGTTGCTCTCTTTCTTAAATAATAAGCATACAAAGAGTGATGACCAACTCGATCAATTTAGGAATTTCACTGGGTCATTACTTAGCACGTACTAATTTTTAAAAGGTGATGAAATGAAAATTTTCCAAAATAAAGTGTCAGCTCTACGTAATGTACTAGTAGGTGCGACTATGGTTGTAGCTGCTTCAAGCGCATTTGCTCATGTCAAACTTGAAAGTGCCACTCCAGCTATTAATGCATCTGTAGCAAGTCAGCCAAAAAATATAACTTTAAATTTTGGTGAAGAAGTCATGTTAATGAATGTCAAATTACTTGATGCTCAACGTAAAGACATCCCTTTAACTTATCAGATAACTCATGATTTAAAAAAATCATTTGAAGTAGCAGTACCTAAACTTAAGAAAGGTAAATACACAGTGGTTTGGACCACAATGGGTACTGATGGCCATAACATGAATGGCGAATATAGCTTCACTATTAAATCAGCGAAATAACTATAGAGCATCAATAGTCTATATGCCAGCAGCTTGCTGGCATATTGCTATCGCAGGGAGGAAAAATATGAATCCTGAAACTTGGATATATGCAACGTGGCTGATTAAAGTCGTTTTATATTTAGGAATAGCATTTGTTGTTGGTGGTGCCTTTAGCTATTTTCTACTGGGACGTTATGTAGAAATCAGGGAAACTCTTCTAAAGTACATTACTATTGGTGCAGGATTAGGCTTTATTTCAAGCACTTTAGGCTTCTTTGTTCTTATAGGAAGTTTTGCCAATACAGGTCTTTCAGGAATGTGGGACAGTAACTACATTAATATCTTAATAAATACTCCCACTGGGCATATCCATATCATCCGCTCAGTTAGTTTTGCACTTTTATTGTTATTTATGATCGTAAAGCTTAGTAAAGGGACTATCCAAGTTTCCAAAGTAGAAGGAACAATTTTTACCATCCTACTTATCCCCATGGTTTTTAGTTTTTCACAATTAGGCCATGTCACAAACTTGCCCTTTTTCGCTCAATTCTTATTATCAATACATGTCCTTGTAATGTCCTTATGGATGGGATCACTTTTTCCTTTATGGAAAACAAGTAAAAAAATTACTGGTCTTCCATTAAAAGATCGCATGCACTTATTTGGGAGAATCGCAGCATTTGTTGTGGGAATACTACTCGCTTGTGGTGCTAGTATTGCTCTGTTACTCATTAAAGATTTCAATACTCTACTAAATACTCCTTATGGGCATGGTTTTATTATTAAGATCGCATTTGTTCTAAGCATTTTATTATTAGCTGCTTTCAACAAATGGTATTTTACCCCTCGCTTACAAGACCCGAAATTTGCCAGACAGTTGGGCTATGCCATTTTATTTGAAATGTCATTAGGCCTAATGATCCTTTTAACGACTGGATATATTACAACTGTAGTGGGAATTGATTAAATAGGTATATAGTAATTTAAAAAAGTAAAATGAAAAAAATTATCTGATTCTGCTTGATTTCATCATTGGTTCAATCCTTGATATTTTTTCTAACTCCATAAGCTTTACTATTGTAAGTAGAGTGTAGTGTAAGACTGTAGAGTCTCAGATCTTTTAAAATATAGGGGTAAAATTACTTACCCCATAATCTGCCCATGTTTTTATAAATTAATTACATGATTTTCTGTAATTCATGTATAAATAAACTTAAACAAATAATCATAACTTATACAACCATTCTTAGTGCCTGTTCCAGCCCGCGTTGTTTAAGGTTGGCTCCTACCCCAAACCATGCTGAATCTAATCGGTGATCTTTTGAGATCGCACGTCGCTCATGATCAACAAACTCGGTAATACTACAAAGCAGTCCATACGCCGTATCTTTAGCTGAAGCTAACTCGGCACCACGACCATGCCCGTTAAACATGGTCATGACCTTAGACATCGCACGTCCATTTGGCTCAGTTTTATTGTCGGTTTTGGATGAGTTGATTTGTTTAGGCGTAGCTACATTACGGTAGAACTGAATGATACTTTCATCTTGTTCAGCAATATTCAGGTTTGTATTATTGAACACTGCATCGAAGTAAGCTGCTGCTTCCTGCTGGGTGACTTTACGCTGGCTGAGCTGCTTCATTTCATACATGTGCTCGTCCCATGCATGAACCGAAATACCCAATTGCTGTTTAATCTTTTCAGCATCAAACTTGGTACTGTGTGGAACTTTCACCACACCTGCACTACTATTCTGCCCACGTAAGGCAATCGCTAAGGTGTTATTACACACCACACGTACACTTGTAAATTGCGCCGTGGTGGCTAATGTCCCATCACATGCTGTTGCCAGAAGGATATAACCATTACTCACATCCTTTCCTTTCAGTGCTGTTGATTGTCCAGTCGTAGCCAGTGCCCAGAACTTACGACCACCTTTCAATACCCCTGCTGTTTCCAGTTCAAAGCCTGATTGTTCTGTCAGGTCTTTATAGAAGTTTAATATCTCCATCGGTTGCACCTCCTGATAACGCTGACTTACCACTGATAGCGGCGCATGAGTATCTGAACGATAAAGGACTCTCTGATCTTCATACGGCATGATGATGTTTTGTCCACGTTCATTTTTTGTCATATAGCTGACATTGGATGATTCAATTCGCCAATCCATCCCTGCTTGTTGTGCCCATACTTCTAAAGGTTGATTTCTAGTGAGTTGATTGCCCAAACCATGCCAAGGGGTTTGACCTACAAAAGCCATTGTTTCAACTTGATGTGCCATGATGTTTTTCCTATTAAGTGATTTAAATAATTTGATTAAGAGTTTGGGATGAAGTTAAGAAAAGCTTGATTGCTGGATTTCAAAATGTTGCAGACACTGCTCACACTGATAATGCAAGGACACTGTATTGTCTTGATGCTGGACGTAGAGCAGAAACATGCCCCCTACAACTAAACCAACAAAGCCACCGACTAGTGGGTGAATAGGACTACGTTTTGACAATTGCATACAGGCTGCTGCCAGAGACATGGGGGAGAATGATGAAAGTTTTGCAAATACACCTTGATGGCTTTGTTCTGACTGCCGTAGTAATTTCAGATGTCTCGAATGGCAGTAAGGACATTGATGCATAGTCGTCTCCTCTCAATAAAAGGCATAAAAAAAACCACAAGCAAATGCTTGTGGTTTGATTGAGCTTTATGTCGTTTTAGATTAAGTCAAATTAACGAGTTACTTTTGGAGTCGCTAAACCTTTCTTGCTACAAGGTTGGATACTTTCAATATATTGACCATCTCCAGTGTCTTTAAAGAAACCATGTTTTGATTTGATTTCTAAACATTGCCCCTTCTTAAAAGGTTTAACTTGTGGAACGACTTTAGCTGGTATAGCGTAGCTATTTAAAATGACTTCGCCTTTAGTAGTTGGAAAAACCACCGATTCTTCGCCGTAATAGACATTGGCTTTAAGTGTAATCTGCTCAGTTTTAGCAAAAGCAATAGAACTGAGTGAAAGACTTAAAATTCCACATGCGATAAGTTTGATTGGGTTCATGGTATTTTCTCTGATTAAGTAAAGTAATAATTAAACGAATGCTACAGACCAGCTTTAATTAGTGACCAAAGCATGGCTGGTATCCTTCGTGAAGGACTTGATTGCTGTTCTTATCCCAACTCACCACATACCAAGTACATTGGTAACGGTCAGAGTCCCATGCAGTACGATAGGTCATGGTATTACCTTGCTGGCTCCATCCTTCAACTCGTTTACTCACCTGATCTGGACTTGAGCGGCCCCATACATTCATGAGATGTGACGCTAACATTTGATCAATATTCGGGATGGTTGACTTTAAATCAGCTGGAGCAGATTTGATTGGCTTTAATCCATAGCGAGAAGCATTGGAACTTAAGGTTTTCCCTTCATGGTACTCACCATCAACTTCTGAACTGAGATTACCTAGACTTGTATCTTGTGCTTTTGCCTGATCAACCGCGGCTATTGCCCCCGCAACAACCTCATCTTCAGCTTGTGAATGAGCAGATTCTGATTCCGGGTTTTCCACCATACTTTCAATTCCAGTGAAACCTGATTCAACGGGTTCCGATGCTGCTTGTGTTGTGGCAGATTGATTTTGTACCTTAGATTGTTCTAAAGCGAGTTGTGCTAACTGAAGTTCAGTTTGTCGTTTTTGATGTTGATTAAATAAAATACCGCCTGCAATTAACACCGCCATCATGACTACAGTTAACAACCAATATAACGGTGGTATCTTTTTAGTTGAGTTAGTGCTGTTCTTTATCATATTCATATCATTACCTTGAAATAGAGGATATACGGCGCTTTAGGGCTGCCTTCACTGGGGTAATATGTAAGTAAAAATTCTTTATTTTCAGTTATTGTCCAAATAGCTTTTTAATAAAGCTCTTGCTTCATTCAGTTGCTGTGCCTGACTTTCAATCAACTGACGAACAGATTCAGGTAAGTTCTGGTATTTATCGGGATGGAACTCAGCCATCTTTTTTCGGTAAGCAGATTGTAAGTTCTGCTCAGTCAGTGAATTAGGCTGAATATCAAGAAGTTTGCACGCTTGAAGTTGTCCACCGTTGAAAGTAGAAGTAGTAGACTGATTCATTTCATCAGCCAGACATTGATAGATAATTTTGACCAGATCAGGAAATACGGCTTTAGAAACATTGGATACACGACATAAATGGGTCATGAAGAGATCCGCCTGATTCTGCTCAACCTGACCCAGTGCCATGGCATAAACCAGTTGTTCGATCATCTCCGTACGAAGCTTGTAAGCCAGCACATCTTTCAGTTCTGCAAAGCGATGTAATAATTCTTCATATTCAAAGTTGGGATGTTCAGTCAGTAACCTTTTAATATAGTGCTGTGATGCTTCATCATTCAGCTTTACAAAATGTTTAGATATTGCATGACTAGATTCAGGATTCCACTTACCCATATTGAATGTGATGAAATAAGCAAACAGATCAATAATTACCTTCAGTTCTGCATCAATCTGTGGTGGAGCCCGATCGGTTTCTGTTTCACCCTGACAAACTTCATTTAGAAATGAAGCCAATGTTCGTACTGTGCCCTTATCCAGTTGGGTAAAGGTCAGGGTTTCTATACGATTCAGTACGATGCCATGATTAATGACGCCAATATCTGCCTCGACATGATGAATACTTTTAAAGAGATAAACCGCTTCATCTCCAAAGCTTTCTTTATAAAAGAGTCCTGTCGCCGTCACACAAAGTCCAGCTTTAGCACTGCCAAATACCGTATCGTCAATTAGCATAAGGATTTCATCTGGATGAATTCCTTGAGGGAGATAACTCATAGCCCCTTGCAATTTTTTATAAGGAATAGCGGGTGCAAAATAAATATTGTCACTCGCTCTTAACATCAACATCCAACGGCTTTTCTGGAGTGATTCTCTCGATATGATTGTCATGGCAACTTCCCCAATTTAGCGACTAAAACAACCAACGTAGAAAATCAGCAGGCCAAACAAGTGCCCGACCCAAAGAATATGAACCAGAATAAATAGGGTACTGCCAAATCAAATACAGCCAATAACCAATCACAATGGTGAAATAAAGGCCAATCAATGGATGTTTCATTGTAAATTCCTCATTTTTTTAGGTAAGCCTATCCAACCCACTGCTCTATGGCAGCAGGTGAGATCAAAAGACAAACTAAGATTTAATGTGAATACGAGCTCTAAAGTTTATGTGCACATTGCTGACCAGACTTAAAAGACACCTCTTCGAAATCCTCTGGCATCCTGACTTGCATCATGCCAATCGCCTCCAGCTTTTCTTCACCATAATGTTCTTCCATCCTGTCGTAGAAGCAGGAACAGAAACTGCGACTTCCTCCCGTATTCCTACAGCTTTGTTTCATACCCTTTTCGAAATCAGAAGAACAACCAGTAACCAACAAAATACTGACACCTACCAAACCCATCAAAATTTTATTTTTCATCATTTTATCCAGTGACGTCGTCATGGAGCTTAGGCTTTTTTAGGCAACACGAAGCCTTGCCATGGTGTAGCTCACATGACATTTTTTTAAGTAAATTTTTAGACGAAAAGATCTAAAGCTTGAGAAACTAGAAGTTCATCAAATCCTATTAAAACTAATCAGGCGTTATAAAAAGAATATGCATAGCCAACTCCTTTATATTGGGAGTTCTGCCAAAGCATTAGAGAATTATGGTGGCAGAACGAGAAAGGGTTGACAGACCGGATTGGATTGACACCAGCACACTCGAAAGTGTCCCTCTCCCGTCCTACCGCAACGGGAGGAGACGAGATGTACCCTCAAAATTATTCCTCAGAAGGAATAACTCTGATGCAACCCAATAAAACGGTCTGTCAAAACCGACTGGCAATGTGGCCAGCAAGCAAAGGATAATGTGCAATATTTAAGGTGTCAATGATCTATCGACTAAGTCGTAAAGTGATTGTTATTGTTTTTCATTAGATTAATTCTTTAAACTAACCATTAGGTAAATTTAAGGATGATTCAGTGTTTCGGTTAAAGTGTCTTGGTGGTCCACTGTATGGACAAGAATATTCTCATGCTCAGGATGAGTTTATTTTTAAAGACAAACAGACAGGAAAGCAGACGCGTTATCGAAAGCAGGCTTTAAACTTCACCCCACCCCAAGAGTTCTTTATAGCAGAGTCAATTTCTACAACCGTAGCCTACAATCTTGCATTGCAATTAATGAAACGCTATTGAGACCTTTTAGTAATACAAAGACATACTATTAACTAACCAATAATGAGTGATTTTCTAGCACTTGATTCAGTCCATAATAAATTTATAATCCAGTAGAATGCTTCACAGTACTACAAGTTTAGTCCAACAATTATAACTCTAAGCTACATTTTGATTTTGACTACTTTTCACCCAAAACATCGCAAGTCGGTACAGAATCATCATAAGTCGGTACATAAATGGAGTGCAGTTTAACACCTAACACCCCTCTACAAATGCTCATAATTCACTCTCAAGTTAAGCTAAATCATTTTTAAATTATAAGTAGTTACGACTTATAATATATGCACTTCTTTTAAAATGAATAAGTGAACTTGATTACATGGCAACTTCAGCTAAAAAAAATGCTAAGGCTAAACAAGAAACCACATCTACGAGTAACATCAAAAAACTTATTGGCTTAATTGACCAACTTGAAGAACATATTATTAAAAGACATAAATTTCCCTATGGTTTGCCATCAGCCTATGCCGAACACTACAAAGCTTATTTACCCGAACAAATGGAACCTATCAGTGAAGAAATGACGGATAATGACCGAAAGTGGTTTTATGAACAGCTTGATCAAGGCTTATTAAAAGAATCGCCAGAACAAAAGGCTCTCCGTCAACAGGCATGGAGATTACCCCCACCATTACTTCGAGGTAAATCGGAAATTTACATCTACATTCCCGAAGAGGACCGACTTGCCCGACACTATGGCGAAATCGCGACTGAAATTCGTAAATTCAAAAACTTGGTATCAACTAAAACCAGAATATTCAAAAAAACAGCACAACAAGCTGAGAAACATTTTGAAGAAGCATTTCGTCTCTACTCCAAACATTATGATTGTTCTTTCTATATCTACACGCTACCAGAAGATATCTATAAACAGATTAGGCAATCTCAATTAGCCCGAAACAGCCATAAAAAATCCCAGAGGGTAAAAAAAACTTACCTCTCACTTGTTCAACGTTTTATTACCAGTAATCAAAAAACTTACTCAAGTATGGATACGGTTCTAGGAGCCATTGAGCAGCAAGCTATCTCAAAAATTCCAGAATACCTCACTCAAGAATACAATGCTGAAATAGAACATTGTTTACGAAAAAAAGAAGAAGCTGAATATTTTCTTTTTGCAGCTCGAAATGATCTATCTACAGCTGAAGTCAAAGAAATTGAAGAATATGGTAAAAAAACTGTAATCATACAAGCTCAGAACCGTGATCAACCCCTAACTTCTTTTGCAGGTCGCCCTATCGAACGTTATAAGGAAATAAGAGTATTTTATCAGAAAAAGATTTCTGCCTTAGAAACTCAAAAAAGTAAAATTAGAACCGACGATCAGAGAATGAAGTTACTGAATAGCGCTAAATCTTGGTTAAAGGAAAGCGAGCCAAGCCTATATGATGCGCTGAACATTTTTATAGAAAAGAAAGGTAGAAAACTTTAGAATTCCCCTCCCACCCCAATAAAAATCCGATCACTCACATAATTTATTTAGAGCCTGTTAGTTCTACACTGACATGCTCTTAAAAAAAATTAATAAATTTTTAAAAGAGTAATAATTACAATGAAATTTCTATATTTTAAAGATTTTAAATACATATATATCAGTAGCTTAAATAAATTCTTCGCAGATTTTTAGAGGGTGCTTAATTTTTTTCTAGAATTTCCCTTATGCAATCAAGCATACAAAACTTGCTACATAAGGAACCAATATGACCAACTCAAACCTAAGCCAGCAACACATCAAATTAATAAGTACATTCAATTGGAAGCTTAGCAATTTACGGGTGTGGGTCACCCGAAGAATAGCTCAACGAAGCCATTTAAATGCTGCATAACGCAGGACATCACAACTTTTAAAAAGTCCTCGTATTACCGTCATTTTTTGGTAGAGCATTCTCGAAGTAAAGTGCAATCGGCTTTTCGGTTTAAATACAATTGTAATAAGTAATATTAGATATATGTAATTAATCTACTAGATACTTATTGTCATAAGCAGTGTGCCTTAGCAAATACTGCTTATAGATTAGATTGATTTAATTGTGTATCCATTTGAGATGAATACACTCCAGATAGATTAGCCAATATCCACTCTACGCCTACCCTAATGGACATTTCTAAACGATGTCCATAGGGAGAGCATTTACCTCATGACGCCTGATACGTAATTAATTATTTGTATGTAGGTATACTATGAAATCTCTGAACAACACAGCTAAACCAATTCTTCCACCTATCGCACAGTTCTCAGTTGCAGATAGAGATGCATTCCTAGAACAGCTCAAGGAAGATTTTTCAACTCATGAGTACATGACAGAAAACGGTAAGATTAAAATATTCAAAACGAGTATAAACCCTGAAGTTGAAAAAATGCTCAGTCGTGTTGAGTTCATCAAGTATTTTGAGAAAGAGCGCCCAATCGCTACTCTTAAATCTGTTCAAAGTTTTAAGGGCAAAGAGCAACTACGTGTTGAATATGCGAAGGATATTCCACTTTTGCTTAAGTGCCAGCTTACAACAATCTTTGTGTCTGCTCACTCTGGCAATTACAAGATGGGCATAGAGTTACAGGCCTTTAAGGATTCATTCTTAGAACTTTCAAAGGAAGAACAATATACCCTTTATGAATTTTCTCTGATCAATCAGTGTTACACATCTGAACAGGCTCAGGCTTATGTTGCAGCTTTAATTAAATTTCAGAAGTTGTTTGCAATAAGAATGAGCAGTGCCTCAATTCGTAAACAACTTTCGAATCGTGCTAGTAATCGACGCCGTTCTAAAGAGCGTTGTGTTGAGCTTGTAGAGACTCTACTCAAGATCCATTCTCGAATCCTTGTTGTTCGAGTAGACCTAGGATTAATACGCGATCCAGCTAAGCTTCAACAGCTTGCTATCTCAACTGATTTTGCTCAGGCTGAACATGATAGTGAGTTTATGCAAGAGTCTTTTATTCGGTTCTATGATGCATCTAAGCATAATCAGCTTAAGCAAGCGCTCGGGTATATCCTGCGTATTGAACACACCCCAACCAAGGGATTCCATGGACATCTTTATTACTTCTTCAATGCCAATGACCATCGTGAGGACATCACGTGGGGGCAATATATTGCTGAGAAATGGAGGGTTGCTACAAACAATCTTGGGACTGCTTTTATCTGCAATATGAAGAAAGATGAGTACCGCTATCGTGCCTTAGGCATTTTGGAGTATACCGACCATGAAATGCTTAAGAATCTCAAGGCTACGTTTGACTACATATGCAAAAATGATCAGTACTTCGCCTTTACTAATGGAGAACAAATTCGGAGCTTCCGAACAAGCCAAATACCAAAAGTTCCTGCTACCAAACTTGGCCGTCCACGCAAGTTCGAGCAACTTAACCTACTAGACTCTGATCAGTCAGATGATGCTCAAGTAGGAGGACAGTAACATGACTAAGTACGCATCAGATGCTTTACTTGCAGCTACACATTCGTCATGCAGCATTCAACCTATTTGGGCTTACGATCTGATTGGTTCTGAGAAGTCAGCAAAAGCTCTTGGGAGATCAAAAACTACAAGCATGTTTGCAAAACAAAATTCTCAAAATAGTAATCAGGCATTATCTCTCAGTAAACCTGTTGAGTTGATTAGATCAGCATATCCATTAGTGACAGGCTCCCCTGTCACTAATGGGATGTTATCTGTTCGACTAAAGCCAGAGAACGAATTGTTTATTCAGTTTATTAAACATATGGGGCCTATGCTTAATGGGGGGATTTACTGCCACGATCAGTATTTTTCTAATCAAATTACGGGCTACCAATATATGCTCAACACTAGGCAGTTTAGTGAGGATTTAACAGCTTGGAATACAGAACAAAGTCGTGCTGAAGAGTTATTTGATTCGACAATGAAGGTTCTATTCAGAGACTACGCAGGCTTCGAAACACATGAGCTATATTTGCCAATGCTATTTACGCTTTCAGCGAATACTCCAATGTATTCGAAACAACAATATTTAGATCAGCAGAAAAAAGAGATGATCGCCATTTTCCTTAATGAAGGTGGAAATAATGAAATTATTGCCGTATTTTCGAAATGGGAACTTACACCCCAAGGACAATTAGCACTTAGGCTGGTGTTTTTACTGGAACGCCAGTTCATAGATGATCCTGTTGGTTCTTCTGATGAAAATGCTTTCATTGCCTTACGAGGTAATCTGGAAGGCCTATTTAATTGCAAAGCATATCCTGTATCTATGCCATTAAACGGGTTTATGCAAACTAATCATTTTTTTAAAAGTGATCCAAGGTGCAAAGATCTTATTAAGCTGCTCAAAACGTACCTGATAGGCAGTGATGCAGTCCTTCGAATTTGGGATACACAGTCCAATTTTGATGTGTTGTATTCAAAGTTTAAAACTAACTAGTTAAGAGGCTATTTCACAATGGGTGCATTCCAGTTAAACACCGCTGATTACCTATTTATGAAATATCGCTCTATGACTGTCGAATTAATGAGCATAGTACAAGACTACTATCCTCACTTAAGCAAGGCAGAGGCGCTGAGAAAGGCAAATAATCAAGAGTTTCCTTTCTCTGTCTTTAAAATAGATTCAAGCAAACGCGCACCATTTCTGGTGCACGTTAAAGACTTGGCTGATATCTTAGATAAGAAGTATTCTGAAGCTGCTAAAGACTTTGCTACGTTTCATCAATGAGGCGTAGCACCTCTTCCAATTGAATTACATTTCGCCTTGACTTCACAGAAACATACCGCTGTAAGCTCCCCCAAGAATCATGCAAACTTACTTTCTGAATTTCAGGAATAGTAAAACTTTGTTCTGCAAGTCTCGTACAACCTTCATGTCTCAAATCATGAAAATGTAAATCCTCTATTCCCAATATTTTACATGCTTCGCGAAACTCTTTTCCTATGCTTTTGGGATTCAAAGGTAATAAGAGTTGTTCATCATATCCTAATCGAAGCATACGACTCCGCACTTCATTATCTAATAAAAGTTCAATTATTGTTTTACAAGGTTCCAACACATCAAAAGACTTGTGATTACCTTTAGAACCGTTCGGATTTTTCAAATCATGAACTTTCCATGAAGAGTTGTAAGAATCATAATCTTGCAGCCATAAGCGTGTTAACTCTGCTTCACGTCTACATGAAAAAATTGCGAACCAAATAATTAAATGCATTGGATACTTAGTACCGTATTTATTTAACTTCCAACGCTCAGCAAAAAGTTTTGTTAAAGCAATTAACTCTTCCTTTGTAGGAAGCCTATCTCTCACTTTACTAGACGAGATTTGACGAGTTTTTCTAAGCTGTGCTGTAGCTTTATCGAAGTTACTTAAATCAACTTCCATACCCCACATAACAGATGCATGAGATAGAACACCTCTAATATGTAAAAGCTCATGCTGCTGTGTACTTGTTGCAATAGGTTCTAAACCAAGATTAGGCACGCCTCTTCGTCTTAGAGCCACATGCTCAGCCAAATGTATCGAATGTATTTTTGTGATAATATTGCGCGCAATTGGCAACTTCTTAATTAAGAGTAGAGAATAGCGTTTCGTCCTGCCGTACTCGCTCCCAACTTCATCCAAATATTTATCTATGGCATCTGACAAAGTTAGATCAATCAGTTGTTCTTTGCCAAGTAAAATGTCTGGATTTTCTTGAATCTCAACTTCTCTTTTTTTAAGCCAGTTTTCTGCCACTTTTTTTGAATAAAATGTTTTGCTTTCAGAATAAGCAGGATAACCTTTTTTGTTGATCCGGATAGCAGCTCGGTAACTAACACTTCCATCTGCACTTTTTCTGGCAGTAATTGACCCCATAATTTTACACCATGAACCATTTTTTTCATTATGGTGTAAATTCTGGTGTAAATGCAAACCGATTAACGCAGCTAAACATGAGTTCCCACAGATTCAAACAGGTTGCAAAACACTGATTAAAGGTATGATTTTTAATGACTATTAACAAAACCATTGAAACTATTAAATCTCCAAGAATCAGTGTAGCCCCAATGATGGACTGGACTACAAAGGATTACCGATTCTTTGCACGGTTGTTTAACCCAAACGTTGTGCTGTATACCGAAATGGTGACAACAGGCGCGATTTTATTTGGCGATGCAAAACGCCACTTGGACTATAACGCTCAAGAACACCCAATCGTACTGCAACTCGGTGGTTCAAATCCTCAAGAGCTTGCCACTTGTACAAAAATGGCTGAAGACTGGGGCTATGATGAAGTCAACCTGAATGTAGGCTGCCCAAGTGACCGTGTACAGAACAATAAAATCGGCGCATGTTTAATGGCAGAGCCAGACTTAGTTGCTGAATGTATTCATAGCATGCAAAAAGCGGTCAATATTCCGGTAACGGTTAAGCACCGTATTGGTATTGATGACATGCAGTCTTACGAAGAAATGCTGCACTTCGTAGATACCGTTGCGGCAACGGGCTGCACACACTTTGTCGTCCATGCCCGTATTGCGATATTAAAAGGTTTATCTCCGAAGGAAAACCGAGAAGTACCACCGCTACGCTATGAAGATGTTTACCGTTTAAAGCAAGAACGCCCGCACTTAACAATTGAAATTAACGGCGGAATTAAAACTTTTGCCGAAACTCAAGCTCATTTACAGCATGTTGATGGCGTGATGATTGGTCGTGAAGCCTATCACAACCCTTATCTACTTGCTGAGCTTGGCCAACTTTGGAATTTAGAAGCACCAGACCGTTTCGATATCATGGAACAGATGTTGCCTTATATTGAACAACGTATGGCGGAAGGTGCGCCACTCTCTATCATTACGCGTCATATTTTAGGTTTATTTCAAAACCTACCGGGTGCCCGTAAATGGCGTCAAGCATTAAGCGGTGGAAATGCAAAAACTTTAGCTGATGTCGAGAATGCTATTCGAAACATGCAAGCTGCGATTATTCGTACTGAAGAATATGTGAAAGAGCATCAGGCTTAAGCCCACTCAGCCTTCTTAAATTGTAAGAAAATGTGGCATTTTAAATCAGAGACTTAGATTTTGAGTATATTCGCAAATGTCGGCTCGAAATATTCAAATTTAAGCTCTGATTATTTATTTATACTCAATAATATCAGTTACTTAAATTTTACTAGTTTTAGCCACTATTTTAACTAGGCTATTTTTTCGCAGTCAGAAATAAAAACTGGAAAAAAGATACGTTATTACATAACATAAACAAAACTTTTAAGTTTGGGCAATTAGTATCTCTGAACGCCACAGGTAGGTGGTGATTTTCTAAATACGGATATAGGTAGTACGGGTAGAGATTTCACGATGATTATTTATGACGGACAAGTAGCTGATAACTATATGTATCAGGATTCAAATCAGGCAGCGATTGTTGTATCACACAGCACACCAAGCCTTCCTTATCCCTTCACCATGAAACCCAACAATCACCGCACTGAAAGTAATACCCCTCCAGCCATTGATGTAGAAAAATTCGTAGCAAAATTAGAAAGTGTTACTTCTAGACGCAGCAAAGCTCGTTGTGCACGTAGCATTCGTCTTGCACTTGAATCTGCTGGTGCCGATGTTGAAAACCACCCAATTGCAGCATCTGATTGGGGCGATACCCTGAAAAAGATTGGCTATAAAGAAATTAACCCAGCTTTTGATGAGCCTCAAGAAGGCGACATTTACATCATTCACAGAACTCGCAACCATGTTTATGGTCACATCGCTGGTTACACAGGAAGTGAATGGGTTTCAGACTTCAAACAAAGCAGTTACGACGTCTATAAAGATGACAACGTCACCTATACTTACTACAGATTAGGTTAATTTACTGCTTTTTAAGATTGAAACATTTGATGAATTTGCTCGGCACAATGCTGAATCATTTCATCCTGATCTTTTCTATAAACCAAGAAAACTTCTGAGAATGACAAATCATCTGCCAAAGGTAATAGCTTTACCTGATTAGGTAAAATTTGTTTGAACTCTTCAGGAACTATACTGATTCCCAAATTTGCAGCGACCAATTGTAACTGCGAAACCTTACGTGACAGAATGGGGGCTTTTTGTGAAGTAAATCCTGCAGCTAAACACAGATTTGCGACCAAATAACTTAAGCCCCCTCTGTCAGCATGAGCTGTAGTTACAAAACACTCATCTTTCAAGTCTTTTAAATAAACCTTTTCTGCTTTAGCAAATTTGGCATGCTCGGTATGCACAGCCACCATTAAAGGCTCTTCATATAACTTAAGAATGCTCATCTCATCTAGTGTGTGCCGAACGGGAGGTCTAATAAAACCAATATCAATTTCACCGTTCATTAAAGCTAAGATTTGCTGCTCGGATGACAAGGTATTGATCTCAAAACTCAGCTGCTGCGTTAAGCTAACTTCTTTTAATATTTGTACCTTTTTATGATCCATAACAATGCTACTTGAATGAGCAATTTTAATCTGGCGGTTTTTCCCTTCCGAAACACTCTTGGCAAGATCAATAATTTCATTTAAGTAGAGCAAATTATCTTTTATTTTCTTATAAAACACTTCTCCCGCTGCCGTGAGTTTTACCCTTTTATCAGTGCGATCAAATAACTGAAAACCTATCTCTTCTTCTAATAGCTTCATTTGTCGACTTAAAGCAGACTGAGCAATAAATAGTTTTTCCGAAGCAGCGGTAAAACTCCCTTCTTCAACAATTTTTATGAAATATTGGAATTGTTTTAATGTGAGCATTACCATCTCAAAATTAGATCATTTGGTCTATTTTCTATATTAGATTAGATAGATTCCCTTCGCTAGAATTTTATTAAGACCATTCACTTGATTGAATTCTTCATGAAATATTTAAAAGGTTTCGCAATATGCACCATCGTTATTTTAATTTTATGGTGCTTTAAATTTTATGATCAGCAGCTACCTACACAGCCACAGCAAGACCACATAGAGCTGTACGATTAAATAGTTTCTCTCAAAAATAAAAGGCATGTACTCTCACCTAAGCGCATGCCTTTTCAATATTTAAATTAGGCTTTCTTTAAATCGAGTTTTTTCAAAACTTCGGCCACAGCAATCATGGCAAAGCTTGAAGTCACTACTACTGCTGAACCATAGCCACCACAGCGCAACCCTGCCGATGGGCAGACATCCGCACTAGAAAACGGATTGTCGATAGAATAAATACAGGTAATGCCAAATTTCTCTTTTGGCTTTTTACATATGCCGCGAGCACGAAGCTGACTACGTAACTTCGCTAACATTGGGTCTTGCTCTGTTTTTGATAAATCAGCCACACGGATTTTAAGTGGATCGAGCTTACCCCCTGCCCCACCCGACACAATCAAAGGAATTTTATTAAAACGACAATGGAGCATTAAAGCCAGTTTTGCTTTAACGTCATCGATGCAGTCCAAAACAATATCTGGTATAGGGTTTAAAAGCTCTGCGACATTCTCTGGTGTTAAGAAGTCATCAATAATATTAACTTTAATACGTGGGTTAATTTGGCGACAACGCTCCGCCATAATCTCAACTTTTTCACAGCCCAGAGTAGAGGTCATTGCAGGTAGCTGACGGTTCACATTTGATGCCGCAACCACATCCATATCGACTAGTGTGATCTCGCCAATACCTGTACGTGCTAAAGCTTCTACCGCCCAACTGCCAACCCCACCAATACCAATCACCATCACATGACTTTGTTCATAGTGCTGGAACGATGAATCACCATAAATTTTGGCTACACCTGCAAAACGGCGGTCATATTCATCATTTTCTGGTAAATCGGACATGGAACTGGCTTTCTCTAAAAAATCAAACTATATATTTTACTGTTTTTTAAGTAGAGCGTCTTGCCGCTCTTACAAATAAAAATACCCAGTAAAATTGAAATAATTGAATTCTACCAACTTACTTTTATTTCAAAGCAAAAATGAAGTTAATTTCAACAGATGCATTTTTTGGAAGTTGATATACACTGACCGATGTACGTGTATGCCGTCCCGTATCTGAACCCAAAATTTCATAAAGTATTTCAGATGCTCCATCAGCAACTTCGCTTTGCTGTATAAACGATGAAGTTGAATGAACAAATACATTCATTTGTAAAACTTTTCCAATAACATCTAAAGTACCATAGTGCTGTTTTAAAATTGCTAAAGCTCTCATGGTGCTAATACTTGCAGCAAGCTGTGCATCTGACAAATCAACATCTAATCCAACTTTTCCACAAATCTGTACCGTATCTCCCACTCTCGGAATTTGACCACTAATAAATACAAGTCCAGCGTGTTCAATTAATGAGGTATATTTACCTCCTATTTTTATATCCCCTGAAAAATCATATCCCAATCGAGATTCAACTTTTAAAAATAATGTATCTCTATCCATAATTGCTTCTTCTTATAACAAAAATTATTTCATTTATATTTAGCTTATCCAGTAAACAAAGACAATAAAAAAGCCTCATGAATATGAGGCTTTTTTTATGTAACTCTTGAAAGATAATCTTTTTATGACGCAATCAAATTCCGCAGCACATAATGCAAAATACCCCCCGCCTTAAAGTACTCAACCTCATTTAACGTATCAATTCGACATAACACATTAAAGTGGCTGGCTACTCCATTTGGCCCTTTCACATCAACTTCAAGAATTTCATGAGGCTGAACGCCATCCGATAAACCACGAATCGAAATGACTTCATGACCGGTTAAGTTAAGCGACTGTCTGGTTTGACCATCAACAAACTGTAATGGCAACACGCCCATACCCACCAAGTTTGAACGGTGAATACGTTCAAAACTTTCGGCAATGACAGCTTTAACACCCAGCAAGTTCGTTCCTTTGGCAGCCCAGTCACGTGAAGAACCTGTTCCATATTCTTTACCAGCAATAATCACAAGCGGTGTATGTTCTTGTTGGTAACGCATCGCCGCATCATAAATGGCAAGTTTCTCGCCACTTGGTACATGAATGGTATTACCACCTTCTTCACCTCCGAGCATTTCGTTTTTAATACGAATGTTGGCAAAGGTACCTCGCATCATGACTTCATGGTTACCACGTCGTGAACCATAAGAGTTGAAGTCTTTTGGCTCAACACCTTGTTCTTGTAAATATCGACCTGCCGGACTGTCTTTTTTGATATTACCCGCTGGTGAAATATGGTCGGTGGTTACCGAGTCACCTAGCACTGCCAAAATACGTGCCTGTTCAATATTTTTAATTGGTTTTGGTGGCTCACCAATGCCTTCAAAGAACGGCGGATGGCGAATATAAGTCGAGTCATCAGCCCATTCGTAAGTTTTACTTTTTGGAATCTGAATCGCTTGCCAGCTTTCATCACCATCAAACACCGCAGCATATTCTTTGTGGAACATGTCGGTATTTACTTTTTGTAAGACGGCATCAATTTCTGCCTGACTTGGCCAAATGTCTTTTAAGTAAACAGGTTGCCCATCTTTACCTTGCCCAATTGGTTGAGTCGTTAAATCGGTACGGATATTCCCAACTAAACCATAAGCAACTACAAGGGGTGGTGAAGCAAGCCAGTTGGTTTTAACCAATGGATGCACACGCCCTTCAAAGTTACGGTTACCCGAAAGTACAGATGCCACGTTTAGATCATGACACTGAATTGCATCTTCAATTGGTTCAGGTAAAGGACCCGAGTTACCAATACACGTTGTACAACCATAACCTACCAAGTTATAGCCTAACTCATCTAAATACGGGGTAAGTCCAGCAGCCAATAAATAGTCGGTTACGACTTTAGAACCAGGTGCAAGTGAACTTTTTACCCACGGTTTACGCTGCAAGCCTTTTTCAATGGCTTTTTTAGCAAGTAACCCTGCCGCCAGCATTACACTTGGGTTAGAGGTATTGGTACATGAAGTAATCGCTGAAATGACGACATCGCCATGATTTAATGGATATTCCTGCCCTTCAATCACACAAGACGGGCTTTCATGCTGAATATTGGCTTTGGTCGCTTCTACAGCCGTACCACCACCGCCTTCATTTTCCAAACGCTCTTTAGCTTCTTTGGCTGGCTTAAGTGTTAGCTCCATGAGCGCATTAAACGTTTTTGGTACTTCTGATAAAAGCACACGGTCTTGAGGGCGTTTTGGACCTGCCAAACTTGCCTGAACCGTACTCATATCTAAACTTAAGGTATCTGTGAAAACAGGTTCATCACCCGGATTACGCCATAAGCCTTGTGCCTTGCTATATGCTTCAACCAGTGCAATACGGTCACTTTGACGGCCAGTTAATTTCAAATAACCCAAAGTCACTTCATCAATTGGGAAGAAGCCACAAGTTGCACCATATTCAGGTGCCATGTTGGCAATGGTCGCACGGTCAGCAAGTGGTAAGTCGGCTAAGCCATCGCCATAGAATTCTACAAATTTACCTACCACACCTTTTTGGCGAAGCATTTGAGTAATGGTGAGTACCAAGTCGGTTGCCGTAATTCCCTCTTGTAATTTTCCGGTCAGTTTAAAACCGATCACTTCAGGAATAAGCATAGAGATAGGCTGACCCAACATGGCAGCTTCTGCTTCAATACCACCAACACCCCAACCTAAAACCCCTAAACCATTAATCATAGTGGTATGTGAGTCTGTACCTACTAATGTGTCAGGGAAAGCAAAGGTTTGACCACTGTCTTCACCTAGCCACACCGCTTGAGCCAAATATTCTAAATTGACCTGATGGCAAATACCGGTACCCGGTGGCACAACACTAAAGTTATTAAATGCAGATTGTCCCCAACGCAAAAATTGATATCGCTCGCCATTACGCTGCATTTCAATTTGAACGTTTTCTTCAAAAGCCTGATCATCGGCAAAATAGTCCACCATCACGGAGTGGTCAATGACTAAGTCTACAGGTGATAAAGGATTAATTTTTTCAGGGTCGCCGCCCGCTTGTGCCATTGCAGCACGCATTGCAGCCAAGTCAACAACTGCCGGAACACCGGTAAAATCTTGCATTAAAACCCGTGCAGGTCGATATTGAATTTCCTGATCGGAAGTACGGGTTTTTAGCCACTCAGCTAAAGCATAAATGTGTTCTGTTTTAACACTGTGCTGATCTTCAAACCGTAATAAGTTTTCCAACAGTACTTTTAATGATTTCGGCAGTTTGGCAATGTCACCTAGCTTTTTCTCGGCTTGGGTTAAGCTAAAAATCTGATAATTGCTGGAACCTACTGTTAGCGTCTGTAGAGCATTAAAACTATTGATATTGCTATACTTAGCCATTGGGTTATCCTCCCATGTCTGGCAATGTTATTTTTCACGTTTTTACATGTTGTTTTCTTACTTTAAGCTTCTTTTTTCATCGCTGTGTTTTGTTTTAGTTACTATTTCTAATCTTTGATTTTTATTACGATAATTTCAATGCTGATAGTGAGTTTTTCCATAGCAAATCAGCTAAATCTGACTCGGCTATATTTAAATTTTCGGCCAAACTTTTGAGTACATAAGGTAAGTTCACAGGCGTATTGCGGGTCCGCTGCTCAGTTGAAGTTTGACAGCAAAGCGGGGTCATATCAGGACAGTCTGTTTCAATCACTAAATGCTCTGCACCTATAGCCTGTACCACAGTATGAAGCTTTTTCGCATTCGGGTTAGTCACTTGTCCCGTCACACCAATTTTAAAACCAAGCTTAATTAGACCTTTTGCCTCTTCCACTCCACCACTAAAGGCATGAGCAATTCCGCCGAGTTTAAACTTATGTGCTTTTAATATTGCTAATACGTCCCCGTGTGCTTTTCGAATATGAAGTAATACTGGCTTTTGGTAGTGAGTTGCCAAATCTAACTGGTCGGCAAAATACTGTTTTTGCTTGGTATATATATCAGGCTGCTTATGTTCTTTCAAAAAAGTGTCGAGGCCAATTTCACCCACTGCCACGCAGTCTTCTTGCTGCAAAATTTGTTCAAGATGAGAAAGATGCTCTGGCCTATGTTGCTCAATATAAAACGGATGCAACCCTGGCGCTAAATAAGAAGTGGGCACATTCTCCCACTGCTTGAGCTGATGATGAGTGTGTACCAAATCATCAAAACGTGACTGTAAAAAGCCAATTAACACCAAAGCATCCACACCCACTTTTTTAGCCTCAAGTGCTAACAGCTGCCGATCTTCATCAAAATCGGCAACATCGAAATGGGTATGGGTATCAAACAAATGCATTAGCTAGCACTTTTTTCGGCAGGTGTCGAAGCTGGTTTAGCTTTCGGCTGCGGCAAATATTCTTCTTTCAATACATCTTGTAATTGGTCGTATGGAATAACTAAACGAGGCAACCCCACAACATAAGGACCAATTTCATATTCGCCATATTGAAGAATCAAGCCCTGATCACCGAGCAAGAAGTTTTCAGTGAGTTTAAATGGCCAAGCTTGTTCATATTCACTCACACTATTGGCAAGTTTTGAGTCAGTCACCCAAGCTTTAAACGCCTCATGTGCTAACTTTTCTAAAGCCGCTTTTTTCTCTGGACGCAGCAAGTTTTCAAGTTTAACTTGCTTTTCCTCTTTTAAATCAAAATTGTAATAGTGCTGTGCAGCCGAACCATGTGCCCCGCCCAAATAGCTACTACTGTTAACCACAACAGTTACGACCTTACCTTGCGACTGTATAATTTTAGGTTTTACTAAAAGATTAATCTGATGATTACTACTTAACTCTTTTAGTTCCTTGTCTAAACCAATAAATGAATTTGCATAGCGCTGAACCTGAACATCGAAACTATCTTGTTGGTCAGCAGCAGCAACTCCCGAAGCTTCTGTCTTTTTATCAGCTTTTGCTGTTTTTGCATCTGGTTCTGCAATTTCAAGAATCTGTCCGAGTGCTTTTAAAACTTGTTGATCAATAATCTTATCAATAAATGGATAGTTACTTTGCAAGCGCTCTACAGTAAATTCAGGGCAAGTCTTACCACTACAGTCTGGCAAAACCACCTTACTTTGAACTGTTTCCCCTTTTAAAGTCAGTTCCACAGGCTTTTGCTCAACCACTGCTGGCTTTTGCTGATCTTTCGACTCTTTAGGATCACTTTTAGGCTGACATGCCACTAAAAATAGTGCAGAAGCAAGTAGCGTTAAACGTAGCGAGGCCTTAGAAGTTAACATCATATTTTGCCTTTATTCTGAGAAGATTATGCATAACTCATATGAAGTTAGCGCATCTATAAGTAGGTTGCAAATTCTGCTACCAACTTAAAACATTTGTTCATAAACCTCAGGTTGTAATATTTTTTTGGTTTGTTCTGTCGTTAAATAAATATCGAGCTGAGGCGCATCTTTGGTAATCTGATTTGCCTGATAATGTAGACCTACACCCTCACCATCAAAGAACCAGTCGGCCTGTCCCCAATACAAAGTTTTTGGTGCGTCTTTTTTAACGTCAGCATTTTGTTTTTTCAGCCAATCCTGATACGCAGTTTGCACGATTTGATGCACAGTGGTTTGCTGATCTTTTTGAAGTACATCAAGCAAAGTTAAGCTTTTATGCAATTTACGATCAGCCACGAAAAAATAATAACGATCTTTTACGGTGATCTCTTCTTGTTTACTGTCCAAAGCCAGTTGTAGTAATACATATTGATTACGCTGCGAGGCAATGCGTGTATGAATGTGTAATTCATAGGCACGGTTTTTAGAATATTTATCTTGCCATTCGTCTGACTTTTTAACGTAAGCATCAACTGCTTGTTGCAGGTTCAAATCTTTTTTCAAATTAATTTGAGTCTGAATGACTTTCGCCTGATTTTTTTCGATCCAGCTATTTAACCACGCATCTTGGGTTTTTATGGTTTGAATATCGACATCAATACAGTTTTTCTTTTCACAAAAAGGCACTGCATAATTTGCCTTGGTTTCAGTCAAGTTTAAGTAAGGTAAAACCTCTGCCTTTTCAGTAGGACGCTCTTGAGCAGAAACTGGATTTTTTTGAGAAGATGATGAGGACTGAGTGCTTTTCCAGACAAATGCAGAAATAGCAGAGATTAGTGTTACGGCTGCAACTACAAGCGCAATAATTGCCTTCTTACTCAAATTCATTTCATCATCCTTTCTTATTTTTCAAAACAAAACAGCTTCTGTTCGAAGCTGTTTGTCACATTTATATACTTAGTGTTCACGTGTACTACGGAACTCAATATCAGGCCAACGCTCTTGCATAATCTGCAAGTTTACTCGGCTAGGAGCAAGATACGTTAAGTGACCGCCACCATCAATTGAAAGTTGGTCATGTGCTTTTTTCTTGAACTCATTAAGAATCTTGTCATCATCACAATGAATCCAACGCACAGTATTTACACTTACTGGCTCGTAAACACAGTCAACTTTATATTCTTCTTTCAAGCGGTAAGCAACAACGTCAAACTGAAGCACACCAACCGCACCCACAATCAAATCATTGCTAATTTGTGGCATAAACACCTGAGTTGCCCCTTCTTCAGACAACTCTTTCAAGCCTTTTTGCAATTGTTTTGACTTTAATGGATCTTTCAAACGTACACGGCGGAACATTTCTGGCGCAAAGTGTGGAATACCAGTGAAGTGTAAGTTTTCACCGCTAGTGAAAGTATCACCAATCTGGATGGTACCGTGGTTGTGTAAACCAATAATATCGCCCGGCCATGCTTCTTCTAAGTGCTCACGCTCGCCTGCAAGGAAAGTCAACGCATCACTAATGCGGACTTCTTTACCAATACGCACGTGGTTCATTTTCAGACCTTTCTCGTACTTACCCGAACAAATACGCATAAATGCAATACGGTCACGGTGTTTAGGGTCCATGTTGGCTTGAATTTTAAATACAAAGCCAGAGAAACCTTCTTCTTTCGCTTCAACCATACGCTCTTGCGTTGGATGTGCTTTAGGTTCAGGTGCCCAGTTCATAAATGCATCAAGTACGTGGTCAACACCAAAGTTACCTAATGCTGTACCAAATAGAACAGGTGTTTGTTTACCTTGTAAGAAAAGTTCACGGTCTAATGGTTCATTTGCCATTTGTACCAACTCAAGCGACTCTTCAAAAGAAGCCCAAGCCAACTCACCTACTTTTTCACGAATATCGGCGTGATCATAGCCATCGCGTACTTCAATATCGGTAATGGTTGAACCAAAACCTGCTTTGTAAACATACAATTTATCTTCAAGAATATTGTATACACCAGCAAAGTCACGACCCATACCAAGTGGCCATGTAATTGGTACACAGCGAATATTTAAAACGTTTTCGATTTCGTCTAACAACTCAAGTGGTTCACGAATTTCGCGGTCCATTTTGTTGACGAAAGAAATAATTGGTGTGTCACGCATACGACACACTTCCATCAATTTGATGGTACGTTCTTCGACACCTTTTGCACCGTCAATCACCATCAGTGCAGAGTCAACCGCGGTAAGCGTACGATAAGTATCTTCCGAGAAGTCTTCGTGCCCCGGTGTATCGAGTAAGTTAATGGTGTGACCTTTATATGGGAACTGCATAACAGACGTAGTGATCGAGATACCACGTTCTTTTTCCATTTCCATCCAGTCAGATGTAGCTGCACGGTCAGATTTACGGCTTTTTACCATCCCTGCAACCTGAATCGCTTTACCCCATAACAACAGTTTTTCTGTCATGGTGGTTTTACCGGCATCGGGGTGGGAAATAATAGCAAAAGTCCTACGAGCCTTTACTTCTCTAGCTAATTGATCTTTAAACATAAGGGAAATCTACAATATGTACACAGTTATGTACACATTTATAAATATGTACCTAAGCTGAAAAAATAGGGATTCTAAAAATTGGCAATATTGTAGCAGATTTGAAAAGGATTTTAATGATTGTTGATAAGTCAGAAGTTACCCACAATTTAAATTATCTTTTCAAACAATATTTTTGCTTCGGACTTTTCGGCTTATCAGGAATGGTACGTTTGATCAAATCAGCTTCTATTGCTGGATTTAAGTAATTCTTTTGGAACGTTGCTCGATGAGTTAATCCAACCAATTGCATCAATTCTGCCAATGTATATTCCTCTTGTTTCATGATTGAAATCAAACGCTGAACATGTTCGCTGACATCTTGACAAGCATGTACGTCAGCTTGAGCGGTAGCATGATCGCTGTCTTGAGCGGTGTCATTTGAACTGAGGATTGCATCTAGAATCATCTGCAAAATGAATTCGATAAAAGGGGCTGAATCTGTTCGGTCAGTACTTGCTTGCAAAGCCTCATAGTAGGCTTTTTGATTTTGATAGATCAAACTCTCAACAGGAATATTAGCAAAGATTGGATTCCACCTACTTAATATTAAAGTTTGCCAAAGTCGCCCCATTCGACCATTACCATCTGCAAATGGATGGATAAACTCAAACTCATAATGAAATACTGAACTTTGAATGAGTGGATGCACATCACTGTCATTCAACCAATCAAGTAGATCAGCCATCAATCTATTAATTTGGTTTGCAGGCGGAGCCATATGCACTACTCGATCACCTGACATTACTCCTACCCCACCATGACGATATTGACCGACTTCATCAATCAAGCCTGTCATTAAAATTTGATGCGCTTGTAATAGATCTTTTTCTTGGCTTGGTTGCCACTGCTGAAATGCTTCATAGGCTTTTATGGCATTACGTACTTCCTGTACTTCTTTCGGAGGTGCAATTACTGTCTTACCATTGAGGATCGCCGTGATTTGCTCCGTACTGAGGGTGTTACCCTCTATTGCCAATGAGCCTTGAATTGTTCGGATACGATTGGCTTTTCGTAGTTTTAGGCTATCGTGGATTTCTTCTAAAACAGTCAACCGCCCTATATTCTCACTGATCTGAGCAATCAGATGAATAATTTTAGATGTGATGGTATAGGGTGGTTGGTATTTCATTTTCCAATTTATCCTACGCTGTCTAATTCAAGATTTTCTTTAACATCAGCCCAAGATAAGCTGTTCCATTACCTACCATAAATAAAACATTTTTATCAGCAAATTCTTCTTCAGAAAGAGCGTTATTCAAAATATCTTTCATTGGTGTAACGGACAAAATAAAACTGTTTAATATTAAGTCAGGATGCTCAAGCTTAGACTCAATATTTTTAATCTCTTTATAAAACTCAATTTTGGCATCGTCATGATTCATGTTTCGAATACCTTTGGGATCTACCAAAGTTAAATATTGTTGTCCTGTCTCTTTATTCACTAGCCACAATAAAAAGTCTGGGTAAAAGTTACCTGCCAAAGCAAAACCTAATCCACGATATTTATTATCCGCATTTCGTAATAAGTAAAGTTCATAGCCCCTAAGCAATTCATCAGCAGTTGGAGTATTAATATAACTTTGCAAATCCAGAACAAACTTTACTTCACTACTTTGTGTATGACTAGTGTAGTCAAATAACATTGGCGACCATGTAAATGGCAGACTTTCATCCTTCTTATCCAACAACGGATAGAACAAATGACGATCAAACGTAATCGCCCTAAAGCTACCATCTTCTTTCCAAGGTGCTAATTTATCCACGTCACCTTTGGCAACTAAATCTTTCAAAGTTTCTAATCGGTCAAATACTTCTTGAGCTTCGTTATTTTGACCGTCTTTAGCAGTAAGGGTATATTGCTCACAAAGTTGTACAGGTAAATCTTTATCCTCAAGGCTAAATTCTGTCACTTCATAGAACTGCCCTTCATAGGCATTTTTAATCGCATGATAGAACTTATCCATATAGGACTGTAACAACTCCGTTAGTATCGCTTGCTGTTTCTTAATTCCACTCACGTCATTGGTTAATTCAGATGAGTCAACCAAAAGTTTGTACCAGTCTTCTGTTGATGTCTTAATTTCTTTCAAACAAAACTCTTGTAAGTCATCAACATTCAACTGTAAGTTGCTATATCCACGCTGGAATTTATACTGTTGAAGATGCAAGTAAATTTCATCAAAATCAAACATACACATGATTTTTGGTGAAATCTCATGCTCTTGACGCTTGTCTTTAATATCTGTTTGACGTTTTGACTTATCCGTATGAAATGCTTGTAATCGAGGGTATAAATCTAAAACAACAAAAGGTTTTTTGATTTTACCTTCGTATTGTTTTGGAATTTTAAACATCGAAAGTTTGGACTGAGCCTTAAAACCCTTGGCTTGATTATCTTTATAGCCATCTTTTAAAGTCAGTGTTTTTAAGCGAGGTGCTTTAATCTTATTGGTTGGAAAATCTAATGTGACCAAATCCTGATTTAGGATAATACCTTCATCATTCAAGTAGTCACGGAATTTTTCCATATAGTCAGCACGTAAACCAAAAATATTAATGGTTTGCATTAAATCTAAATGCAGACCTTTATATTCAGCCTTACTATAAATTTCTCTTGGTGTTCTTTTTAAAGAAAAATTCTCACCTTTTAAACGCACGCCACGACCAAAGAGCTGAATAATCTGAGCACCTTCACCAGTCCCCATGTTTAATAAGCCCATAGTGGAGACACGCCAGCTACTCCATCCCTCAGTAAATTTACGAGAACCAATCAGAAGATGTGTTTCACTATCACCATCATTTAATGTAGGAAATAATGAGTCCGCAAAATCATCAGTACGTGCATTTAGATAATGTGTTTTACTAGATTCTTCACAGTTATCATATAAGCCTTTTTCATCACCTACATTAATAACAGCAAAAGGCGTACTTTCACCTACCTGTAAACGCAACTCACCTTTATTCGCCGTGATTCGCACTACATTCAAACGTTGATTAGTTGTAGCGTTAAAAAAGCTATTTAAAATATCTTGGTAAAGATCAGTTGCATTTTGACCATGTAAAGGTGCAAATCGATTGGCAAAAATATTGATACCATTGGTATCGACCAAACGAGATGTATTGGTGATCAAATCATTGAGCCAACCAATCACCTTACTCTTACGAGAGGCATCTAAAAAGTCAGCCAAGAATTTCACAATAGCTAAAATATCAGAATCATCATCATTGACTTTGTTACCAACAAAGACCCACAGTGGTTTTTCGATATTAAACTTGGCAAGTTTTGCCTGATTCTTTTTAAACAAATACTGTTGTTGGTAAAATGAAAGTAGGCAAGCTGTGAGATATAGATTGCGCTCATCATCTTCATGATATTCTTTCATGTTCAGAATATTGACTTCTTTACCATAGCCATCTGCATAGAAATATTTGTACGAATAATCAAACAAAATACTTTTTGCATAGACTTCTCGTAGTGCTTCCCGACGATATTTTTGCTGTTCTAATTCATCAAGCTGAATATTTTTTTTCTGTTCTTCGGTTAGCTTATTAATCGCCACACCATACAGCATTTTGGCTTTCTGTTTTTTGGCATCTTCAAAGCGTTTATAGACGTTGTCTGCCTTACTTACAGCTTGACCAAAGGTAGCCGAATATTCAAAACTAAAACCATCTTTAGTAAGAATATCACGACGTTCCATCCAAGCACCTGCGCTACTACTCGTACCACGGTGCCCTTCGTCGATCAGAACAAGGTTTCTACCTTCCAAGCTCATTGTCGCAACGGTTTTATCACCATCCGTATCACTCAGCTTATTCATATCGATGATTTGAATTTCATCTCGATACAAGCTATTACGACTCTTTTGCTTATCAAATAAAGTTGCTTGAAAACCAGAGTCTGTCAGCTCTTGTAAATGCTGTTCACTCAAACCTTCATTCGGTGTAAGTAAAATGATTTGGTCTGGGTAAGTGCTGCCGGCATTTTGATGTTGGAAATAGTCTAAATACTGCAAAATATTGACATGCATAAGCAATGTTTTACCACTGCCCGTCGCATTCCAATAGCCGATTTTATTTAGGTCTTCAGGCAAATATTGCTGAAATTGCTCTGCATCACTTTTCTGATCATGGTTATATTGTTCAAGCTCAACATTCAGCTCATTTAGCATGTCCGCTTGATGATGAAAATATTGATCTAAATATAGTTCTGTAAAAAGCAATGAAAGGTATTGGAAGTATTTTAGATTTAAAACATGTCCTTCAATTTCATTACGCTTTTCAGTGATTTTTTGCCAATGCTTTACAATGTTTAAGTCATAACGACGTAGCACATCGATATCTACAACCTGTTTATTAAACAAGGTATTGCTTATCACAGCAAAGAATTTCGTTTGTCCTGCATTATCACCTTCATGCTCGATTCCCTCGAATTGAGGATAGTCTAGCTGTTGCTTCATGCCTTCCAAACGATTTGGATTGAATTTTGACCACAACCATTTATTTAAAATCAATTGCTCGTGAAAATTAACCTTAACCGCTGTAGTTTTTGCTTTAGGAGCTTTTGCCACAGTGCATTACTCCTCAAACATATTCTTTAAGAAGGTTTGTTCAATTGAACGGACTTTGAGTTGCTTTTCTTCACCCTCTTTAGTGGTGTATTTGCTTGCTACGTTGTGATCACCATTGATATAAATCAATTGGTACTCACCATCGTTTGGATTAATTTTAAGTTTTGCCAGTAATTGATCGAGTTCTGCATAGCCAATCTTTTCACAGTCACGCCATAGAACCGTCGTATACTCACCTGTACGCAATTTACCTGTGATTTGGACATAGCCTTTATCTAACTGATAATCTACTTCTTGAACATTCATTCCAATGAGATAGTTAAAGGTTTCAACCAAGTCAATCGTTTTACGTTCAAATGCACCTGCGCTATCTGTGGTGATATTCATTTGATAGCTAAATGGCTTTAGAAAGTCTTTCACATTCAGCAATGAATCTTTGCTTTCTAGCTCAAGCATATAGTGCATGAGATAGTCACTATAGGCATTTTGATCGTCAGGCTTGGCTGATGTTTGTTGCTCGGCTAAAAGTGCCTGTTGAGCACCTTTACGTACCAACTCTAAGTTATTGAGCGTATCTTCATAACTTTCAAGTTTCACAACTTTTAAGCAATGGCTAATACCTGATTTAGGATTTAATGGCTTTCCTGCTTTCCAATCTGAAGCATATATCACTTTTTGAATACGTGGTTTAGTTACCGTATCAAAGTATTCACCTTGCTCCACTAAAATGAATTTTCGCTTACCTTGATCTATTCTGTTTAAATTAATTACTGCATGTCCAGTAGTTCCTGATCCTGCAAAATAATCTAAACACAATGTTTCAGGCTTATCACAACCGATTAAACGAATACAATCTTCAACAGCATGGATAGATTTAGGATAAGAAAATTGCGGCTCTTTAAAAAGTTCCTTTAAAACTTTAGTACCCGACTCAGTTGCTGAGTATTTACTATCAGTCCACATAGTTAATGGTGTAGTACCTTCTGTTTTTGGTCTATATTTATAGTAAACTTGAGGAATGCCCTGTTTATTCAGACGTGCAAGAAACTGCGTATAATCTTCCCTAACACTCTCTTCACTCCATCTCCAATTTTTCTCACGACCTTCATCATTAGTAGGATATATAATGATTTCATTTGGAGAAGCATCTTCTAATAAATCCCATGATCTTTTCTCTTCTACCCAAATCATTTTTGCTATTCGGATCGTTCCAAACTTTAAGTTCGCAAATATTGGATAAAATTGTCTTTCACCATCTTTTCTATCTGAATTAGACCCTTCTCGTCTCAAATTCCTGAATTCAAAACGTCCTCGCTCATCTATTTCTTTAAATCTAGCTAATTGTTCAGGTGTTCTAGGTATTCTTGAAATTTTACCTTTATCAGTATTTTTATAAAACAATGCATATTCATGTGTCAGGGCAAAACCCGTTTCAGAAGGTCGGCCTGATGGATTAATTCGAATAGGCACAATACCTAATTGGCATTTATTACTAAACAAATCATCTGTAATTAAGCACAAATTATTAAGTTCTACATCATCAATTGTAATACAAATATTGGCTTCTTCTGACATCAAAAATTTAGTAGTTTCCAATCTTGAATATATCATCGATAACCAAGAAGAATGTTTATATCCATTTTTATAAATAATTTCAGAAGCAGATGTATTGTATGGTGGATCAATATATACACCTTGTATTTTATTGAGATATTTCGGTTTTATAGTATTCAAAGCTTGAAAATTATCACTATGAATAATTACACCATCAGTTTGAGCATCTAAGTCATCAATTTTTTTCAACAGCTTTGCTTTAAACTCTAAGCTAAATAATGAAGTATCCACCATCAAGGCTTGGTGCTGTTTGAAATAATCAGCTGTTCCCCAACCTGCATCTGTACCTTTAAAGCCTAAATCTTCCCATTGCTGCCACTGCGCTGTATTTTCTGCAATTTCAACATACAAAGACTCATGTACTCGGTCTAAAGTAATACAATACTCAGCACTGACGACAAACTTTTTCTTTAGCCACAACTTTTTCTGAAAATCTTCAAGCGAAGCCAAGAAACTAATAATTTCTAAACCAATTTGACGCAAACACTTGATAATACTGAGCTGACGTTCAATCTGAATAAACTGATCGGTACTTACCACATCATCTAAGTGCATCACTTCATTTTTAATATAAAAATCAAGTTCATGACGTAGGAATTTTCCCAAGTCTTTATGAATAAAATAATCTGCTGTATTTTTTTGCGTATAGGTACTCAAGTGCTTGTGCAACACTGTACGCTTTGGTTCTTTTTCAGTCGGTGCAGGTTGAGCTAAATCATTTAGCCAGTCAGTAGTTAAAACCTTTGCACCCACAATTTTGTTATACGATTCAATATTGAGCGCTTCTTGCTTTGAGCCTTTAGGCAAAGTTGCATATTCAAAAAGAATGGTCAGTTCATTATTTTGAATAGAGAATGGAACAATAGTTTCTTCAAACTCTTCACCGTCTTCATCTATACGAGTAAAGGTCTTTGGTTCTGTCACAATAATAAAGCGACGGTCTTTATCATTATCTTTACGATTTTCACGAGCTGTATCTGCACTCACCAAACGGAATAAAACTGAACGCTCATCGTTCAACTTAAAACGATAGTTGCTAAACATCTCCCCAGACTTGGTGTAGTACTGGTCTTTGTTTGCCCAATGCAACATGACTTCCTCACCAGAGTAAGGAATAGCGTAGGTATCACCCTTATAACGACGTTGGCTAATAAAGTCACCATCATCATAATAACGACTAAAGAATGTGAGTAAATGACTATACACTTGTGACTGATCTGTCATTTCATGTGCATCAGCTTGGGTTAGAGCAATATATTTTTGACCTAATGCACTTTCAATTGCTTCAGCATCAATGAGTTGTCCTTGCTCATTAAAAGCACGTTTACCAAATTCTGCTTTCAGCTCAGCTTCTAATTCTTTTAAAACATTTTCATCAAGACTCGACTTTGCTTCGCCAAGATATTGTTCTACTTTAGTTTTTAAACGCTTATCCAGAAATTCAGCAATTTCAGTACTGCGTGCGTTTAGAATACGATAAACTCCAAAATCCAAATCAGGACGATTGATTTGAAAGATTTCCTTAAGTTTAGAAACAAGTGCAGAAAACTGATTACTCATAAATATTTCCTATTTTTCAAAACCTTAGAATAAATAGGTTCTGGTGAAGCGAGTTAAATTTGCAAAAGCAAAATTGGCTAGTATTTTATAGTATTTTTAGATGTTCGACCACATTTTCAAACCAGCTCAACAATTGATAAAAATATAAATAAATGTTATATATTAATAATTTATACTAAAGAAATATTCAAATGGCTAATTTTTTTCCAAGTTTAGAAATTATTGATCAACTCACAGTCAAACCAACTGAAGGTGAATCATTTCTTTTAAATAAACTGGCACAAGAATTAGATGACACATTTGATGTTTATTTCAATCCTTATCTTGATGGAGATCGCCCCGACTTCTTGATTTTAAAAAAAGGACATGGCGCAATTATTATTGAAGTCAAAGATTGGGATATGTCAAATTATTTTATTGATAAAAATAATCATTGGCGCACCACTCACAATCCAAAAATAAGAACAAGTGCACCAATGCAACAAGCATTCAAATATAAGTCCCATTTATTTGAACTCCATATACCTTCATTAGGGTTTGCAAATATATTAAATTCTAACTTTTATAAAACGATTCAATGCGTTGTATATTTACATACTACAACAAAAGATAGGTTATCTGCACTCTATGACCGTCCTATAAATGAAGTAAAACAACTTATAAATTCAGCAAATGAGCAAAGATACAGTTCAAAAAAATACCAACTAGAAAGGGACAGATTTAATACGTTTGCTCAAGACAATATCTCTAATTTAATTAAAAAAATAAATAACCTTAAAAAAAATCCAATATTTCAAGATCATATTTACGATGATTTTACGAAAATTTTAATTCCACCAAAGCATTTTGAAGAACAAGGTCATTACTACACATTTGATAAATATCAAAATAAATTACTTGATAGTATTCCAAATACAAAAATGAAAATTCGCGGTGTTGCTGGTAGCGGAAAAACAACATTACTAGCCGAAAAAACTGCTCGCGCATTTAAGCGACACAATAGTACTGTGCTAGTATTGACATATAACTTAGCTCTTCGGAACCTAATACGCGATAAAATTAAAAAAGCATTCCGTTTTAATAATTTAGAGTTTGATAATAAATCAATCGAAATAAGCAACTATCACTATTTTTTTAAATCCCAACTCAACAATTTAGGCATTCCTTTTCCAACATTAGGCGATCAAGATGAGGATCAAGAAAGCTTTGAAAATAATGAAATTCTTGACTTAGACTTTCAAGAACAATCAAATGCTGAAATTATTGGTTTATCAAGTAAAGACTTATTTGAAATTGAAAAAAATGCCCGAGATGAAAAACTTATTTTAGAGGATTTTTTTGAAAGAGTTTTTAAAACAGATCTTTTTAAAGAAGCCAATGAAAAACCAATAAAGTACCAAACTATTTTTATTGATGAAGTTCAAGATTTTGAAGTAGAGTGGTTAGAAATCATAATTTCCAACTTCTTAGCAGAAGATGGGGAGATGGTATTATTTGGTGATCAAAATCAAAATATTTATAATAGACTAATTAATAAGCAGGATTACCCTGTTACACGTGGATTTGGTCATTGGAAAAATTTAAAAATCTCACATAGACAAGATGATAAAGCTTTTGCTGATCTCTGTAATGCATATAAAGATACTTTTCTAAAGGAATATCCAGACCAATTAGAGCATGACATTATTGAAAACCTAGCTTTTTCATTTTCAGATAAAAAGTATTTACAAATTCCTCTGGCAGATAGTGTTCAAGCAACCTATGACTTTATTGTTCAGACATTTAAAACGTTAAGTATAAGTCCAAACGATATTGCTATCCTTTCCTCAAAAATTGATTTTTTAAGAAATCTACAAAATAATTTTAAGTTTCAGAGAACGGATAGTACTTTTGAGACACCTACTGAATATGAAATGATTCAAAAAAAATTTGATGGAAAAGTTGAAACTTTTCTAAAAAAGAAAGCTCAATTAGAAGAAAAACTACATTCTTGTCATCCATCTGATATTAACCATATTCGCTCTGATATCCAAAAATTAACGAGTTATATGAAAAATGCAGCAAGACAAAAATTAAAAGCACTAGATGAGTTTCGTAAACTCAAAAAAAGACATTTTAATGCCAATTCTGGTTTAATGAAGATTGCAACGACTCATAGCTTTAAAGGTTTTGAAGCTGACACCACTTTTCTGATCATTCAACCTAATGATAGTCCAGAAATTGTTTATGCTGGACTGACAAGAGCAGCAAATAACTTATATATTATTGATTTAGATACAAGCAACGTATATAAAAAATTCTTTGAAAAGCAACTTTCTTAAAACTCATAAAACAAATAGAAATTCATTGAATTTCTATTCGTTCCTAGTTGAATTAAAAAATTTAATTCTGTTTATTTCGTTCCAAATCTAATAAATCTGCATATTCTGGACGGTCTTTAAAGAAATCAAAAATTGTTGTTTCTTCAATACCTGCTTCTTTCTGCTTTTTATTGATTTCAATCAGTTGAGCTTTAATTTTATAAAAATCCTTAACTCTTTCTTCCTCAGCATAGTTTTTAGCATTTTCAGCCAGCTTTGCTGTTTTTTCTTCAAGTTTAGAAGCACCTTCAGCACACTTAGTTGCGAAGTTATTTAATTTATCTAAGATACTCATTTTCACCACGCTCAATAATCTAATTATATTTTAAACAACTTTCCATTGAACTATAAATAAATTTTCAGCCTTACTTGAACGATGCAGTCTTTGTTCAAGTGCGTCAATCATCGCATCACGCTTATCCGCTATTTCATCTTCCACATCAAAAACCTGCTGCCTCATCCGTCGTTTTTCTTTTTCAGCTTCTTTGATTTCTTCCTGTAACTGCTTTTCAGTTTCAATGTCAGATGCTTTTCGAGACTCTCGCTTCAAACTGGATATTTTTAATTTTATATCTTCAAGCATTTTTTCTACTGCAAGTAAGCTATCATCTGCCCACTGTTCTAACTTATCACGTTCTTTTTTGAAAAAATCATCATTGAGTTCTAAGGCATGATTCAAAGCAACTTGATATTGCTTCTCTATATTTGCTTGAAAAATCTCGGGTATGCTTTCTGTTACATCCTGAAGAACTGTGGCATTTACTTGAAGTAATCGTTCACATAAATCCACATCTAAAACCTTACCAGCCTCTGTCATGGCTGTAATAACAAGATGTTCTTCTTCTTGAAAAGAATCCAAACGTAATACCGTAATAGATAGCCATCCATGTTGCCCCTTCAATTGATCCAATAGACTAACCTTTTGTCCATATTGACTATAATCAAATTGAATCAGTTGTTTTGGTGTAGGTAATCCTTTGGCATTATCTAAAACAAATTCACCAAGCGGATGAGTCAAACGATAAATAAAAGTATTTTCAGGAATCCGCTCACCTTTGCGTATGAGTTGATATTTCCCTGAAGGCGCATTCAAAATTGGAGATTTGGTTAAATCAAAACTTAAATTGTGATCGTAAAACTTAGCAAATTTACCAAGAATATATTTTGTAGATTGCCAAAATAAACGACTAATTTTATCTAGTTGAAGTTCAGCTCTTTCTTTTTGAACTTTTAACAAATCATGAATATCTGCATCAAAATGCTCAAGTAATAATGCTTGAGTCCGTTTCATTTTCTCATTGATTTGTTCTTCTAACTCATCTCTTAATTGCTTAAAGCTTTGTTCTATTTCTTCTGGACTGCGACACTGATCATAAATCTCAGAAATCCGCTTTTCAAAATTAATACCACTTTCAACCGTCCCTAAAATATCATTTGATGCACCAAATACACCATCAAACAATTGAAACTTATACTTAAGTAATTCTAATACTCGCTGATCTGCTTCATTTCTTTCGTTTAGGAAATTGACAACAACAACATCAAACTCTTGTCCATAACGATGGCATCGTCCAATACGTTGTTCTACACGTTGTGGATTCCAAGGTAAATCATAGTTAATAACCAATGAACAGAACTGTAAATTTACACCTTCAGCTGCTGCTTCAGTTGCAATTAATATTTCTGCATCATTTTTAAAAAAATCAATTAAAGCTGTTCGCCGATCAATTGCAGGAGAACCTGTCACATGATGACTTCCCATATATTTACCTAGCCATTTTTGGTAAATACCAGTATTCGTTGCCGATGTATTACTACCATTAAATCCTATAACTTTTCCGCTATAACCACGAGCCTCAAGGAATGCGATTAAATATTCTTGCGTGCGCTTAGACTCAGTAAAAATAACAGCCTTTCGTTTAGCTCCCATTTCGTACATTCGAGCAAAACCTTGTTCAATAGCTGAAAGCAAAGCAAAAGTCTTACTATCATCTTTAATTTTATAGGCTTGTTCTATATAACGTTCTAATTCTGCTATTTCAGATTTAATTAAACTCGTATCAATTTTTTCATGGTCACTTTCATATTCAACATCATCTAGTAAATCTTCATCCATGTCATCATCAACAATAAAGTTACTTAACCAATCCTCATCTAAAGTTTGTTGTTCCAACATTTTTTGAAGACGCAGTTTAATTGCTTCTAATGTTGCGATTACAGCAGGAGTAGATGAAGCTAAAAGCTTTCTTAAAACAATTGAAATTAAATGCTTTTGTTGCTGAGGAAAAGCATAACTTACATCTCTTTGCAAATACTCACTGATCGAATCATATAAGCTTTGCTCATCATCAGTAGGTTTAAAAGGAACAGTTAGAGCGTGACGATTGGTATAAGGCACATATTCCAAAACATCTTTCCGCAATGTCCTTTGCATAAATTGCTGGATTCTTTTTTTCAGTGATTGAATGTCGCCATCAACCACATATCGACTCCGAAATGCTTTCTCATCGCCGAACAAGTGTTCATCAATAATTGTGCTGAGTCCATACAATTCCATCAACGTATTTTGTAATGGCGTTGCTGTAAGTAATAGTTTTTTCTTACCCATTAAAGAGCGTTTTAAACTATTTCCAATTTTATTACTTGAACGATGTGCATTACGTAACTTATGCGCCTCATCAATCACAACTAAATCCCATGAAATTTGTGCTAAAGCATGTTCCATTCGATTTGCAAAAGGATAAGAAATAATTGAAATTTTCCCGTTTTTAAACGGATCATACACACCATCTTTACGTGCCATATTCCAAGTTTTCAAATCTAAAACTTGGGTAGGCAAATTAAATTTATCTTGTAACTCTTGTGCCCATTGTTTTCGTAAAGAAGCAGGACAAATAATTAATAAATTTCGACGTCTCTCCGCCCAATATTGACAAAGTACTAAAGCTGCTTCGATTGTCTTTCCTAAGCCAACTTCATCTGCAAGAACAACACCTTTACTTAAAGGATTATTTAAAGCAAAAAGTGCAGCTTCGATTTGATGAGGATTCACATCAACTTGGGCATCAAACAATGACTGAGACAAACGATCAACATCTGATGCTGAACGTTTCTTTGTTATCTCCCATGCAAAATATTTTATTTGGTGGTTAGTATGGAGCATTGTCCTAACATAATTTTTAATGACAATTCAATATAGCAAGCAAAACGTATCGTGAGAAGCCAAAAAATAAGGGAGCTCACACTCCCTGCTTTATATCAATCAAGATGATAAATGCTAGTTCACCGCCCTAACACTCCCTTGCCCTTGTTGAATATCCTCTACAGAACTTGGCTCCTTAGAGAGTTTAGACTTCGCCTTGACTTCAAACTCAAGCTGAGTTTGCTCAGCCTCATCAGTATAAAAATCCTCCACTAAATCTAATCCTTCCTCCAAATTTATCTCAAACTGTGCATTACTAGAACTTAATCTAGCTGTTGCATCTAAAGCATTTTGATTAAAGCTTACAGCTTTACTTTGTTGGTCTATTTCCTTTGCTGCTTAAATCGTATATTGAAGATTCACCACATGCTGTAAAGTTAAATTCACGCAATTGATTGCGAGATGTAAAGTAAGTAACTCATCACTTTGAATAATAAGTCACTTAATTTTAACCATTAAAAAGATAGCTTACGATTGGCTATGTTTTTTAAACATTTGGCCAAAACTAATTCCACCGTCATCTTTTGGCCTTTCCCATGCTTCAAACAAACTAACTAAACCATTCACCAACTGTTTATCATAACTAATTGAACCAAAAGGAAATGATGTTAAATACTCAGCTTCTGAGTCTAAAACATGTAGAACAATTACAGCAAATTCATTTTTAACAACAATAATTTCAAAATTACCGTCAAGTATCCCATCCTTAATCCCATAAAAATACTTTTGCTGATCTTTCGCAATAATCTTACGGTAATTATTTACAGAAGTTCGATCTTGTTCATCATGCATCGGTAAAAAGCATTTCAGTTGTAAATCAGTATTCTGTTTAGTCTTAATTTGCCCTAAAGCATTAATAAAAGTATTGAATCTTAGTGATTTACCCCAAAAGACATCATCTGGCGCTAACCAGTAGATACTGCTGACTTGATGATTCTTAGCAATGCTTTCTTTAATTTTATTCAATATAATCTTTGAATTGCTCTGACTATAGCAAGGACCAATAAACAAATGATTTCCATCTGATGATTTACTTTCAATAGGATTAATACTATCAAATAAAGCATTAGGTGCTAGAAAACGGCCATCCTTAAAATATTGATTAAGTTTTAACTGCTCAAACCCATCTAGATTATTCAAAATATCACGAATATTGTTACCCTTTTTACTTTGCCCCAATGCTTGATAAGTTTTATCTTTGAGTTCATCACTCATAATCGAGTCCAAAACTTTTATGGCTTGTGGTTCAGCCTGAGCATCAACATGAAGATCGAGCGACTTACGAACAGTACATTCTTTAACCTTTTTCACTGTACCCATTTTATAAATACTAGGTCTGCCTTCTATTTTCTTTAAGGTAATAATATCCTCTTCGATAAGTTGATAAAATTGCTTCTGAAATCGGTCCCTAACGATATTTTCACTATTTGCAGCATGAGTACTAGTCGCAATCAATTTAATGCCATACATATTGTTATCTGGCTTTTGAGCAATATAATTAAAATTGGTTAATTCATAGATCAAACTGTGAGTATGCTCCAAAATAGATGCAACTTTCGGTATTGAATCTACCGTGGTGAAATATTTCATTGATTTATTAGTCAAATGAAAAAGTCCATCTTGCTGAAGTTCAACTTCATTATTAGTAATGAGTTGATCTAATACAATGCGAGACTCTCGCTGATTCATCCCTAAAAATTTAGCGATATTCTTCACAGATAATGGGCTTATACGCAATAAACGCATAATCATAGAATCTATGAAGTTAGGCATTTGACTTGATGTATAACTAAAGTTTACTTCAAACTTTTGAGAAGGAATTAAGATATCAATATCATGATAAGGAATACTATAATTACTCATGATTGCCACCTCGATTCGAACTTGTTTTATATTTAAATTTCAATGAATTGGGATTCTTAGTTGGTGCAAGTTTCTGATCAGCAATATATTGATAATGCTGATCATCATTTGTATGCTCCAGGATATAACTAAGAACCAATCCTAATGGACTTTCTTTATGTCTTGGCATATCCCATAGACGAGATGCACCAAAAATTACCAACCGATCCATCGCTCGAGATAAAGCCACATTAATACGATTTGGCATATTCATAAAACCAATTTTATTATCAGAACTATTACGTGTAATAGATAAAATAATAATTCTGTTCTCTTTTCCTTGATAGCTATCAACAGTATCGATTTTAACTAAGGATCTAAATTCTTCATCCCAAGACTTCGAATTAAATTGCTTACGTAAATATCGTTTTTGCTCGCCGTACATACAAATAATACCGATAGGTGGCTCATTTGGCTTTGATCTGTCTTTTAACTCTTTCAATAATTGCTTATCTGAGTGAATTTTCTCTAACAATGCCATAATCTTACGAGCTTCATGTTTGTTATAGAAAGTTGTACCTACACCATCACTATACTTCTCAGACGTATCAACCCATGTCACTGTAGATCGTAGTTCTTGAACTGAACATTTAAGATAGATATTCGGCACAACTCGTACCATTTCTCTTGTATAAGGCTTCTCAAATGGTTCAATTACCTCAGTTTTAAGTGGGTCATCATAAAAACAATCCGAAACCATATTACCTATTGCAGGGGCCATCCGATATTGAGAAAGTAATTTCCCTTGTACCACCTTCCCATAAGGTGAATTAAATAGTCTCTCAAAATCACTTTTCAGATTTGCCTCTATACGTTTTTCTGAAAATCCTAATTTACGTGCCAATGCCTTAGCATGTTCTGGTGAATACAAAGGAGGCAATTGTTTATGATCACCAACTAATAAAATACGTTTAGCTGACTGCATTGCGATAGCTAATTCTGAAGAAATTGATCGCGCAGATTCATCAATAATGACCCAATCAAATGTTTGATTTGCAATATCAATCGAATGATGCCCAATCCCGACACAAGTCCCGCAGATGAATTGCCGTGTCTTGGAAAGATAAGTCTCATAGTTGGCATTTGGACTATCAATCAATTGATCATAATCAAATGCAATTTGTACAAGTGCTTTGGCATTATTAGCAGCTTTACCTTGCACCTCAAAACTCTCATCCAACATTTCCCAGATTTGACTTTCTCTATCTAAAATCTGGCGGCTATTCAATCCAATTAAAGAAGTATGTAGCTCTTGCGAATAATCTTTAAGACGATCAATCAGCTTAGCCGATAACCCATTCCACTCAGTTTTAGACAATAATTTTTCATCTTCAGACTCTGTTGAAACCAACATTCTTGATAAGTGACCAAATAGATTTACCTTCAAAAATAAAGCGCAAGCTAAATATTCTTTATCAACTCCGATAGACTGGCTCAAAGATAGAACTCTATCTTCCATCTCAGTTAAAAACAAATGACGATGTGTAGAAATAATAGAGTCTGAATACACATCTTTTAAGTTATTTGATACGGCATTTTCTCTATTACTGAAACGTACAATTTCTAATGGTGTTTCTAAACGCTGAGCGTGTTTACGAATACGCTCAGCAGCAGTATTAACAGCTTCATGCGATTGACTAACCATTAAAACATTATTGGCATTTTGCTTTTCAAAAACATAATGAACAAAGGCTGCGATAAATTCAGTTTTACCTGTTCCTGGAGGACCTTGTAAAATTGAGACTGGACCAAAGTTAATTAATTTACGGAATGCTTCACGTTGAAGGTCATTCAGACTGACAACTACTTTTCCATTTTGATCTTTCTGATCGTATCTTTCAAAGTCTTTATCCGAAACAGTAATATTATAATTCTTGGGGATAATTTGTGAAGTCGGCTCAAAATAGTCAACTAAATTGGGGATATTAGATTGTCGTCTTAATATCTGTTCTAATGCATTTTTACGTTTAAGAAATGATGATTTATCCGCCTTAGTACGTAAATATAAAACTTGTCCTACCTTAATTTTATCAGCATGTTTTACGCCTTTAACTCTTAACTCCCCAGCTAAAGAATTTTGAATATCAATATCACCTACACGGAACTCTCTATCCTCACCATTAAAATCAATAGTCTTATGGATTAAGCTAATTAATGCATCTTTCGGAAATTTGTCTAATACATCGTTATCATCTTCATATCTTGCAATATAAATTTTGGTATCAACCAATTGCAACGGTTGTGATAAAACAATGTATGGTAAAGCTTCAGTCTCTGTTTCTAAGATTGCCTTCCATAATTTCTTTGTATCAATATTTAAAGCAGCTAGCTTATTAGTATCATTATGGACATAGTCTAATGTTATCTTATTTACAATTTCATCTGTGACACGAGGATCCTGTGAATCATGAATTAGTAACTGTTGATCAATATCCAATACATCAGTTGACTGAGGAAAATCAGTCTCTAATTCTAAAATATCCTCTTGGTCATTAAACTGATCTTGCAAAATATCATCAATTGCAGTTGAAAATTCCTCCAAATTAAACAGGAAACTAGATAGTTCTGTATAATCTGGTCTACCAATTGAATGCTCAATATTTAAGTTAATATCTATTTCTAGCACAGCCTGATCTATGACGTAATGTGGCACAACATCAGATTCACGTACGCCTGTCACAAAGCGAATACTTTTGCTATTAGGATCTAAAATAAAATGAATTGAACCCCCAATCCCCTGTAACTTGACCATAATGTCATTACCATTACGACCCTTCTCTAAAGCTGCATAGATACGCTTATTATCGGCAAAAATCTGTAGCTCAGTGAATTTATCAGGTACTGGAATACGAATGGTTGGTGTATCGCTGTTAATTTGCGTAGTTTCAATACTTTCCAATAGACGATTTAAATCACCTAAAGGAAACTCTGTTTCATTGAGCTCAAGTTTTACAGCATCACTAATCCATTTAAAATCTGTACTATCATCACCTATTTTAAACCTTAGGATTTGGCAAACCATATACATAATGGCATGGTTATGGCACTGCTCACTGGTAGGATTTTCGATATGTGCAGGATAATATTCACTCTTATGATCTAAGTATGGTCTGATATCAATAATATCATTGAAAACAAAACTGCTGTTTTCTGAGTTGAACAGCACACTATCATGATTAATGCGACCAATTGGTAAGCCCAATTTATGTAAATGGATGATTGCCTCTACCAAGTTAGCAGCCAACTGCAATCTGCTTTCTTTTTCAGCTTCAATTTCGTCAACTTTTACACCGTCAACAACATCACAAACAACAAATAAAGATCTAGACTTTGTTGAAATACCATATCGTACTAAATTCGGTAAATATGATAAGTTTTGGGCTGTAGCCTCTTTAAGTCGCTCAAAAAAATGTTGATATTTAAGAATATCACTTGATGAGAATCTATCCAAATGAACATCTGACCATTCTTTTACAAGATGATCACCTGAACGATATAAAGTGGTTTTATTATCTACATCTTCGTAGATTTCATCCTCCTCTGGATAAATCTTATATATTTTATCTGCTGTAACATATTCCTCTAATAATGCAACGTCAGCAATAAACTCTACTGCTTGCGTAGGCCTTTTCGCATTAAATTCTCTAAGCAATTGACTAGCATCATTAATTTCAAAAGTAATTGCCTTTTTTACTAAGTCAGCAATCCAATGGTCACTATTAACGCACACATTACTTATTGCTTTAGCAGTTAAACGATTATTCTCCCATAAGTGCCAAGCAACTATTGCTAACATATATACGTCTTTTTTAAACGCAGATACATTTGCTAATTTGGCTTGAAAATCTCTTGGAAGAAATGTAAGACTTGATTGTAAGTCTTCAATCTGATTATCGATATTTTCTGAATTAGAAGTTAAAAAGTGTGAAATAGCGACATCTTTTTGAGGAGAAATCCAAATACAGTGTGAATTAATATCTCCATGTGAAATACCTAGATTATGCATTTCAGCGAATTTACTCACTAAAATTTGAATCAAATCTAATTTATCTTCCTCAGACAAATTAGGGTTGATTCTAGTGATAAAATCATTAAAACGAAGATGACTTTGCCGATATTCAACCAACTCATTGTACTGTTCAGTAATTTGATCCTCTTCAGGCATGATCAAGGGTACAAGAGCAGTCTTATATAATTGGTTACTTTGCTGAAATTCGGCACTAATGATACGTTCATGATTTAGTAATGCAGCCCTTTGCTTTGGTGATTGAAGGCTCATTTCCTTAAAGTTAGTAAAATACCATTGTCTGATTAATGCTTTATCAGAACGAGAAATGGTCGATATTGCCTCATACTCTGTATAAATTTTTTGAGGATGAGCAAGGAGTTCTTCCTCCTGCTTATACTTTTGAACAATAACCTTTTTAGGTGGTGTGTCATTAGTAACAAAGATTTTATCGATTAAGCCAAAGTCCTTATCTAAATGTTGAGCATTTGGATGCGGTTTAAATTCTTTATTAAATGCAATTTTGTTAGAAAATTTGATAAATTTATCAATACTAATGACATGATTAGCTTCATCCTCTGGTAATCCAGAAAAATTTACTTTTCCACACATTACAACAAAAAAATAAACTCTAGGGACAAATCCTGGATTACCTGTAAATTTATCTTTAAGTGCTTTAAGCTTATTGACAAGAATGAATTGTTTTTGGCGTGTTAGTGAGACTGGGGAAATTCCCATATCACGTTCATCCATATACCAGTTGCCATTTACAGATTTTATTGATTTACCATTCCAATCCTTCAACTCAACAACTATTACAACACTGTTTGTCACCAAGATTAGGTCAAACTCCCCCTCTTTCTTAGTAATTCGATCCACCAAAGTATAGCCAGCATAACCATACCAAGGGCTATATTTTCTCATTTCATCTTCAACACTAAATGCTTCTCTAATTTTATCAATAGCTTTAGTTTCATGCTGATGAATCCCATTTGCTTGGGTTTTAATAATTAAAGACATAAAAAATCCATAGAAATAAATAGAAAAATCCATAAAATTTAAAAAATTATGAGATTTACTAATTTTGTTAAGTGTAAAATTTGGTTTTTGGTTATGGGCTCTATGCAACATCAATATTGCATTTGCTCAAATTTAGGTGATTTTTGTTAGTTATCTTTCCTTGGCTTTATTTTAGCCAACAATAATTTATGTATAAAATGTAAATGCATTTACGACGTAAGTAAAGTTCTTTTTCTAAAATTTAGTTTCATGCATTTTTATATTTAAAAAATAAAGACTGTGATAATTTAATCTAATAATTAATCCCCATGTTTTACACAGGGATTCTGTATCAATTTAAAGCCTTCACCGACTGTTGCAAACCTTTCTGGATACACTGAACATCGGTCAGATCATGCGTTTGCTGGTGCTGCTCTGGTTTCTTTTCATCATTATAAAACTCCTCAACAATATCCAAGCCCTCTTCACCGCCTACTTCAAAGCTGGCATTACCATAACCCTGTCTTGCCATCTGATCTAATGCTAGTTGATTAAATCCACTCTGTTTACTTTGTTGATCAATCTCTTGCGCCATTTGAATGGCATCTTGTAGGCTCACATCATCCCTGAGTGTTAAATCCACATAATACACAGGGGTACGATAGCTTTGTGTAGTGGACTTGCCTCTTAAGGTTAGTTGCAACGGCAGGCAAGATAACAAACCATTCGAAGCTGCATGGTAGTAAGACAAACGCGCCGCCAAAGTTCGAATACTATTAAAACCTGTGGTTCTAAAAATAAAGGTCCCGAGTTCATCCGATTCATCTAAATTGACATACAAGCGTCCATAAGGCTTACAATTTCCTCCTTGTGCCAAAGGGCATAAATCAGGAGATGGGCATGGATGTTGTTCAAGACCTTGATTAGTGAGGCGTTGACAGGTCTGACCATTGCCCATACAAACAGGACGACCTGTCTGACGATCAAATAAGCTATATTCAGCACGTAGATTAAGTTCAGGATCGTTAAAGATCATCCGTACAGGAATAGAACGTAGTTTTTGATTTGGTGCCTTGCTTCGGAGCTGTTCATCAAGCGGATGTTTGACCCATCCCTCCTTACCTTGGATTTGACTGGTAATGGTAAATTGATCGTCCTTTTCAGGCAGACGTTTACCGTTCTTTTCGACCACTTTACCTATACTAATTCTGCCTAGGATCGGTGGTGTAATGGCTAAACCTTTGATCATGTTGTTGTCCTATAAATAAAATTTTACTGCTTACCCTTTGTTATGTAAGTAAACAGAAATATGAAAAGCTATGACTTCGCAAAGACTGCCATTTGGGTTCACCACACCTTCGGGTGTTGGTGAATCGGGGCGGTTTTTTGCGCTTTTTAAGAGAATGGATATTTCATAGATATATAGCCGTGATGGATTCAATCATCGCTATAAATCTGAAAGCGTCGTGTCCCTGCTTTGTTTTGTGGAAATTGCTCAAGCATTTCGGGATGAAGTTTGAGTACAGCCTTACTGTCTAAAGCAATCGAGTCTTTAGATCGTTTCCACGTCACTGAACCATTGGCAAAAGTTGCTCGTTCAGCATCTTTCATTAACATCTGAATTTGATGCTTAGTTTCATCAAAGCTGTTTTGGTGTTTTTCAATATGATGCTTTTCTTGAATCAGTTGAGCAAACAACTGATTGGCTTGTTCATTTTGACTGAGATCTTCGATACTGAGTGGAATATGTTGAGGATAGAGTTGCTGAATGGCTTTAGCTGCCGACTCACTGGCATCAACTGAAGGTGGCGTGTCATTTTCCACACATTCCCAAAAGTAACGCTCTGCATTCACAATATGTTGAATGACTGATTCACTGCGTACCACTTTATAGATACGAGTTTCATGACCACAGATCAGCACACAAATATGCGCTGCCTTTTTGCCTGTTACAGCGAGTTGATGTTGCACCTGACACAATACATATAAAGGCACACCATCTCGCCACAACTTTGCGCCATGTTCACCTGCGGTTTTACATTCTAAAATCTGGACTTCATCACTGCCTACGACTGAGTAATCCAAGTTTGCCAACATAAAATGCTTATCTGCTTCGGGATGTTGCAACACTGCATTGATGCGACGTACCTTATTGTTGGTATGCATGCTGTAATATTCAGCGACCAAAGGTTCAAGTTGTTTGCCCCAATATAAAGGGGCATGACCTGTGCTTTCATCTTCAATGGATTGTTTAACTCGACCTGTCTTGATCATCCACAGTTCTAGCATCGACATGTAGGGATTGAGTCCACAGGCTGCGGCACAGTCACTACTGCCAATACCTTGGCGTCTGACTTCAAGCCATTCTGCTTGAGTCATATTCTTTGTGTTAACCAAGCGTTTGGCTGTGAATAATTTTGGGGCAATAAATGGAGTACTTGCCTGTTGAATGGATGGATTTAAAATTGCGGTATTCATATTGAAGTCCTGATTATTTTGCTATGTAAAATGATGGGGATCACAAAAAATGGGCATAAAAAAACCACAGCCGAAGCTATGGTTTTAATAATTTTTAAAATTAGAAATTCCATTTAAAAATGCTTAGTTAGGTCTAACTTTCCATGATTGAAAAATGTATATTTCGCACTATGCAAGCATGTTAAGTGCCTGTTCCAATCCTCGTTGTTTGATCGATGCGCCAGCACCAAACC